>JACYMB010000114.1 GCA_015272205.1 Synechococcales cyanobacterium T60_A2020_003
CTTTGAATCGAGCGATCGCATCGTGGGCAGTTGGGGCTGTAACCGCTACTTTGGTGGATTGACCACAGATGAGGAAAGCATCAGTGTTGGGGCGATCGGCTCTACCCGCATGGCCTGTCCTCCCGCCGTGATGGATCAGGAAGCTCGGTTCTTTCAGGCGCTCTCAACGGCCAACCGGATTGAACTGGATGGCCCCTATCTGTTGGTTTACAGTGAGGGCATTGATCAACCTTTGCGGTTCACTCAGATAACGCCATCCGTCGATCAATAGGGTCTATGTGAGCCGGAAGTGAGCCCCTCTTCCTCCCCTTCACTCATCTTGTCCTCAAACCACTGTTTTCTGAGGCGATCCCAACGTATTGGCACAGAGTATTCCAGAGGCAGCCACCGCTGGAACACCAATGCCGGGAATCGTGCTGTCTCCAACGCGATACAGTCCCTTTATCGGTGTAAACGTACTGGGAAATAGACCCTGATCAGCGGCGATCGCAGGCCCATAGGTTCCTTGATATCGACGCAAAAATCGAGCGTGGGTCAGGGGTGTTCCGATCAGTTCCACCTCAATGCGCGATCGCCCATCGGGAATCACTTTCTCCAAGGCGCGAAACAACGGTTCGGCGCGTTGTCGTTTTCGTTCGGCATAGTTGCCCTCAGTTTGCCACGGGGCAAAGGGTTCCAACGAGTAGACATGAACCGCATGATAGCCTGATGGAGCCTGACTTTTATCCCATACGGTCGGGATTGAAATCATGCAGGTATTTCCGGGTTCCGTGATGTCTTTGTTCTCATCGTGAACCACGACATGGTGTCCGGTGAGTCCCTCTAATCCATCGGCTCGAATCCCCAAATGGAGATGCATAAAGCTATCAATCGCTGACGTAGACAGCATCTTTTGACGAAATGAGACAGGGAGATCCGTAGGAGAGAGGAGTTTTTCGTAGGTATCCCACAGCGTTGCATTGGAAATCACGATGGGCGATCGCACCGTCTCTCCACTTTTCAGGCGGACTCCGATCGCTCGTCCCTGTTCCACCAAAACTTGATCGACATGACTACGAAGACGCAACTCACCCCCCCATTGCTCTAAGCCTCGAACGAGAGCATCCACGATCGCCCCACTGCCGCCAATGGGATAGTCAATCACCGAGTGCGATCGCTCGCCAAACATAAAGGCCATTTCCGGCGCAACGGTGCCGTGAGCCTTCAGTCCCGACAGGAGAAAACACTCCAGGTCAATCAGCCGACGCACCCACGGGTCACGCACATACCGATCCATCAGGGTTCCCGTTGAGCTTTGAATGACTGGAAGTTGGGGGAGCAGCTTCAGCAGTTGCCAGGGATAGCGGGTCAGCAGGGTCGTTGCCAGGTGCCAATCCGATCGCAGCGCCATGGTGGGAATTTCCCGGAGTCCTTGATAGAGGCGTAAAAATTGCTGTTCTAACTGGGCAAATTCGGCTGCCCCTTGGGGCGTGATCTGGGCGATCGCCGCTTGGTACCGCTGACGGTTACCGTAAATGGGCAGGGTGTGATCGGGGAAATGGTAGTGTCCTAAAGGGTCGTAGGCGATCGCCTCCACCGATTCGCCTAGCATTGCCAGCACTTGACGCAAGGGATTGACCGACTGCGGGTCGCTCAAGCCACAGTAGAAAGATGGCCCCGAATCAAAATGAAACCCGTCGCGGGTAAAGCTGTGGGCCGCACCACCGGGAATGCTGTGACTTTCAAAAACCAACACCTCCTTGCCG
>JACYMB010000115.1 GCA_015272205.1 Synechococcales cyanobacterium T60_A2020_003
AATGTAGCTGCTTCAGCCATTCTCATTAACAATTCTTATTGCGGTGACCAGGTACAAGATGACTTTGTGTCTGCGGGTCAAACGGGTGAGGTTGCGATGGATCCCACATTGCTGGTGGGTTCCCGTAAACTGCCATCGGCGTTAGACTTGGCGTTGCTAGATGACATTGGGTACAGTGTTGATTATTCCAAAGCGGCTTCGAATGCTCGCCCCTAAAGGATCTTGAGCACGCGGCACCAGGCTATTTCTATGGGCGGCTGTGAATGGTGTTTAGTTTCTTCTGGAGCTTAGAAATTGATGTTTGCATGGGGAGCGATCGCCCTCTTTGCTGGGTGAGGTGCGATCGCCCATCCCAATATCTAGATCTGCGACTTCTCGTATGCATCCAATGCCGCTACGTTTGGGAGGTAAAGAAGAAGTCGCAGATCTTTAGACCGATCGCCCTTTGCGGTCTAAAGTAAGGGGGTTTAAGATTAGTTGGTGAGGTCGTGGACAGGTAAATCACGTAGAAAGTAGAAGCGATCGCCCCTAAAATCTAGAAGCGATCGTTTGGTTGACACTAGTAGTAATTAGGCTGTCTTTCTTGAATCACCTGAATCAAGGATTTGTTTGAGGGTGTTGAGTTTAAGCGTAACCTCATAATTTTCAGGATAAAGCTCACTCACAAACTCAATTAAATGATCTATAGTGCATGGGTTTTGAAAACCACCATTCCATGAATGAAATTCATTGTGCACTTCCTGAGTTAGCGTGATTAAGTTATCAAGGCAAGCTGCTAAGTGCGGATATTGTTCCTTCGAGTAAATATGGTGAACAACCATATTGATAGATTTATTATATTTATCTCGTTTCTGACCTGTAATCTGGCATCGTTCACCATCTCGCTTTTTAGCAGCTTTCATGGCAGCGTCAATTTTTTTCTGGCGCGCTGACTGTTCATCAAGGATTAGTTTGAAAGTCTTCTTTCCAACGACTTCAATAGCAGCACACCAAGCACGGCGATCTTTTACAGTTAGCTTAGTAGATAGATTATGTGATAGTTTATATAGCCCTGACAAGGAATAATAACGATGCCCTTCAATATCATCAAAATCCTCATACTTTTTGAGTGGATCTTGAGAAGTTCGTAATTCTTCAAAAGCCCTATTGAGGCGGGCAGGACTGGTACAAAGAATAGCGACGACATCTTTTTTAGATAAAAAATGCCGATTATTACGCACTGTTAGGGAACTACTATTCTCCTGGATTTTTCGACTAATAAAGGCGTTACGGATCTTCTCTTTATGTCGAGTCACAAATTCTAGAATCTGCGCCCAAATCCCTTTTTTCGCCTTTTCATCCATGTACTTGGCGATCGCATAAGCCCCTTGTTCTGAAAACAAGCGTTCATTCAGGTTTTTATTGATGAAGATAAAGTGATCATTCTCCCGTAATTCCCATTGATCATTCGGATCGGAATCAAAAAAAGCGATAACTTTATCCAACTCTTGGTGGGGAATTTCCAGCGCAGTCGCAAGTTCAGCTTCACGGATTGTGAAGCCTGATGTTTTCTTTGTCATCGCTTTTTATGCCTCCGCGCTGATACTTTTGTACATCACTGTTAGACAGTCGAAGATAGAAGCATCACCTGTTTTCGGGTTATCAGGATGATAGATTTTGCTGAGATTGTAGTAAGCGTTCTTGATGTCCTCGATTGTTGCTGTCTTCGGATCTAGCCCAAAAACCTGCCAAGGTTTGAAGTAATTGAAAACGTTGATACCGTTAATACATCCGTAACCCTGTTGGTTCTCTTCACCTGGTAGAACGCCGATAAATTTCCGATATAGTCTTTCCCAGCTTTCCTTTTGCCCTAGGTTCAAATCATCTATTCCATCTGTTGCCATTTGGAATGAACCAGATTTCTTAAGTTGAGTTGTGTCTTTAACAGCAAAATGCTCATAGATTGCAGCTTTAAGCTGAACTAAGGTCAAAGGCTTAACTTTGGCAGCCTTTGTAGCTGTTTTCTGAGCCGTTGGCTCCTTCTTTTTATGGTTCGTAATAACGAACTGAGCGAATTCTTCAAGAACGCCCGTACTGACGCCATGAATCTCTGAAAGACGAGCAATCTCGTTCTGCAAATAGGAGTTCAAGGGAGTCGATTTTTGAGCCTTCACTGCTTTTGGAGCTTTTACTTTTGGTGACTTAGGTTTTGTAGCTGTTTTTGCCATAGATGTGAGAAATGGTAGATAGGTAAGGGATGAAATTACGCTTAAGCTTGAGCAATTCTTCGTATTCTGGCAAATATCATGCTCTATCTACTTTCAGTCTTCCCACGTTTTACGCAAAATCCGCAATAACGTAAAGAAAAAATCAAAAAAAAATCAAGCGAAACGAGCGAAAAACTTGACTGATTCCAGATTTAGTATCACTTCCCCTTTAATCTCCTAGCACATCACCCAGATACAGCCGCACAAACAACCGCGCCGCCTCCGGATCAATCTGTCCCAACCCCCTCACAATCTCTCTGACAGATTTCGCTGACGGATCACGCACCTCATTAAACATCTTGGCTTCGCCCACGCCCAATTGCGTAAGTCCTGATTCGTTTCCCGCCAACCCGAGATCAGGGTTTGATCCACTGCTTATCGCTCTTCAATAACTATGGGGAAAGAATAAAAAGCGATGCAGTTTCTTTTTAGTTTTCGTCAATTCAGCCGAATAGTCTTAAATGAAATTCCGTCGTTTCAGCCATTCTCTAGCGAGAGTAATTAAAGAGCGTTATACCAGTTCTCTAAATAAGCGCTACAGGTAATTGAGGAGGAGTGTGGGGAACGCAGTTCTCCACAATGGGGCACAGCCCCCTTAACCCCCATCAATAACCGGAATTTTTGAAATTGGTATTAGATCTATTGAACCTTCGTATTCAGATCCCGCCTGCTGTCTTGGACAAGTTGAAAGGTGAAGGGCGATCGCGCTTACCGTTGTTTAGGAGAGGTGCGTGCCTATTAACGTTCAATGCTTTACACGTCAGCCACTATGAAAGCTTGGGGTACGGTTCCGCTGGGCGTGAATAATACAAAAAATAAGATATGCAAATTACTGAGGAGATGAATTATAAGCTCGACCGATATATGCTGAGAACAAGTTGTTACCTAATCACTTCTACCTCTCAAGGATTTTAATTATGCAGGTTTCCAATCAAGATTCTCGGTGGTCGGTTTTTGCATCCCATCACATCGTTCGTGCCCTAGAAGTGGTTCAAGATCTCATTGTTGTTTCCCTGTGCCTGGGATTGTTCAGCTTCATGGTCTTGGAAGTTCGAGAAATGTTTTTGTCTCTTCTGCCTCCCTTGAATTTTCATGAGGTGACGGCAGACATCATGTTTTTGCTGATCTTGGTGGAACTGTTTCGCCTTCTGATTATCTATCTTCAGGAACAACGGGTATCGATTGGGGTTGCGGTAGAGGTATCGATTGTTTCGGTATTACGAGAAATTATTGTACGTGGCGTTCTGGAAGCCTCATTTATGCAAGTGCTGGCGGCCTGTGCGCTACTGCTGGTGCTGGGTGGCTTGTTAGTGATTCGCGTGTGGTTGCCACCTACCTTTGAAGGGATTGATCCAGAGAAGCAAATTTCGGAGCGTCGCAGGCGGGAGCGATTAGGACGTCGGGATTATGCTTTATCTGCTCATGTTGATGAGGTGCCTACGCGATCGCGTTCCTCCTCCGTTGGCCGTGAAGTCGAGTATCCTGTGGAGGTTTAAGACGTTCAAACCCCTCGCTCAGTTTTCGTTCTCAGCTCTCATATGTGTTGGTTTTAGGTGACATGGCGTGTCCTGTGTCACCTTTGTTGTGCTTAATCGAACAGTGTTTGGGCGATCGCAACCTGTAGGTTAGCCGTATCTGGAAAATATGCTGAAGCTTTTCCGGCTCTGTCGTAATCGATGCAATCATTGAAATCACAATTTGTCTGAGAGTTGATCTAGCGCGACTGACTCTAGTCCTACTTAGCAATTTCCTTTATTGATATTTACTGATATCCACTCATGCTCTGACGTTAAGAAAACCTATGGCGTAGATATGCAAGGTATAGAAAGGTCTAAAGTGAACCCATCACCAGCATGGACACATAGTGTTAGTAAGTAACGTGAACGTCTGGCTGTATATTTGCACACCGAGACAACGACAGTTCTATTCTCCCGTCTCTTGTTTTTTGTGCAACGGGATGAACATATCGCAAACCGCTCGATCCCGACGCCATTGCTGAGAGTTTGTTAAGCTCGAAACGATTCCTGTCTAATAACGAAGAAAGCTTGTAGCTCGTTCTCCTAGGAAAAAACAGTGTTCGAAGATTTATTACCTCCCCTCAACAGTCATAACCTGCCCTATCCCGACACCATCCATCCCATCGTGGTTCACTTTGTGATTGCGATGGTGCTCTTCGCGATTCTATGTGATGTTATCGGATATTTCACCAAAAACGCGCGCTTGTATGAGGTGGGATGGTGGAATATGGTCTTTGCTACCGTATCTATTTTTATCGCCATTATTTTTGGTCAAATCGAGGCAGGATTAGCAACGCCTTACCTCGCTGCGGCTAGCGATCTGAATTTGCATACCTTAATTGGTTGGTCGTTATCGGGCGTTTTGGCGGCAATTACGGGATGGCGATATATTATCCGATTAAAAAGTCCAGAATCTTTGCCGACCCTCTACATGGGGTTGAATTTTGTATTACTAGGCATTGTGACGTTTCAAATCTATCTCGGAGATAAGTTGGTCTGGGTGTACGGACTGCATACGGAACCTGTGGTTGAAGCCGCACGGGGAGGCTTACTGTGATGTCAGAAATCCTAGATATTGTTTCCCAACTGTCTATTTTCGGTGCAGGGGCAAATGGCTTGCCCTACACCATTCCGATCCATCCCAACTTGGTGCATCTCACCTTGGGACTCTTTATTGTGGCGATCGCCTTTGACATTGTGGCGGCGCTCTATCCCCTAGAAAAACCCATCTTTAAGTTTTTAGCGATCCCCGTCACCAGTTCCAATCTCTACGATGTGGGTTGGCTGAATATGCTGGCGGCGTCGGTGATCACCTTTTTTACGGTGGCCGCAGGATTCTACGAAATTTTGCTCGCTGATCCCCCTGCTGATGTGGTGAGCCCCTGGGGCTTAAATGCCATGGATACGATGCTGTGGCACGGTGTGGGTGGCGTTGTTCTCTTAGGGCTAATCGTTGGCATGACCGTTTGGCGAGGGTTTCAGCGCTACGTTTGGCGGAGCGATCGCGCTCGTCAGGTGCAGTGGGGCTATATTGCGGCTGGACTGGGAATCTTTGTGCTGATGTTTGCCCACGGAACCCTGGGTGCCCACCTCGGCTCGGATTTTGGTGTCCATGTTACGGCGGCTCGTTTAATCCGGGCAGGCATGGATCCCAACACCCAGTTGTTAAACCTGATCATTCAATACTAGAGGTACCGCATGAATCGACGTACCATTGGAGTTCTCATCGGACTGGCGATCGCCGACTTCTTCCTGAGCCTCTGGATCGGTCAGCAAACCTATAATTGGATGCCTCCCCAAGCCTCGGCAGAATCGATCTTGGTGGACAATCTATTCAGCTTTATGAGCACGATCGGCAGCTTCATCTTTTTTGGCGTAATGGGCACGCTACTCTACTCCATTCTTTTTCAGCGTGCCGCCAAATACGATTCCAGTGATGGCCCGCCGATAGAAGGCAATGTGAAACTGGAAGTGGTTTGGACGGCCATTCCTATTTTCTTGGTGATTTGGATTGCCACCTTCAGCTACCAAACCTATGAGCAGATGAGCATTCTGGGGCCCATGGAGCATATGGCGATGGGAATGCCTAGCGCCCAAGCGGCTCCAATGGCAGAGGAGGATGAACAACCGCCGATCGAAGTCTACGCTCGTCAGTGGGCGTGGGAATTTTACTATCCCGATCAGAAAGTTAGCAGCACCGAACTCCACCTTCCCGTCAATCAACGGGCAAAACTGCTGCTGTCCTCGGAGGATGTGCTGCATGGGTTATTTGTTCCGGCCTTTCGGATCAAGCAAGATGTGGTTCCCGGTCGGGAGATTGCCTTTGAGTTCACGCCGATTCGGGAGGGACGCTATCGTCTTCGAGACTCGGAATACAGCGGCACCTATTTTGCCGCAAATCAAACGAATGTCGTGGTGGAATCAGAAGATGCCTACCAGCAATGGTTAGCGATCGCCGCTGCCCAGACTCCTGCCCCAGCAGAGAATGTGGCCTACGAAGAGTTTAACCGCACCACCGAGAGTGCGATCGATCTAGGGTGGGATACGGTAAAACCTGCCCCTGCTCCCATCGTCAACTACGCGAGTTCAGAAAAGGATCCCCATGAGTAATGCATCCTTGGAGTCTCTCTCCAGCCTTCAACCCCAGCCAGGAGCCCCCGACAACTGGCGCAGATTTTTCACCTTCAGCACCGATCACAAAGTGATTGGCATTCAATACATCGTCACGGCCTTCGCCTTCTTTTTGTTTGGTGGTCTGTTGGCGATGGTGATGCGGGGGGAATTGATCACACCCGAAGCCGACTTGGTCGATCGCACGGTCTATAACGGTCTGTTCACGATGCACGGCACGATTATGCTGTTCATGTGGACGTTCCCGATGCTGAACGGTTTAGCGAACTATTTGGTGCCGTTGATGATTGGGGCACGGGACATGGCGTTTCCCCGATTGAATGCGGTCGCGTTCTGGATGGTTCCGGTCTTTGGCGTCATTCTAATCGTGAGTTTCTTTGTGCCGGGTGGCCCCTCGCAGTCGGGCTGGTGGGCGTATCCGCCCGTCAGTTTGCAAAATCCGACGGGAAACCTAATCAACGGTCAAGCCCTCTGGATTCTGGCGGTTGCGCTGTCGGGAATTTCCTCCATTATGGGTGCGGTGAACATTGTCACCACGATTTTTACCATGCGGGCACCGGGGATGTGCTGGTTCAAAATGCCTGCCTTCTGCTGGACAGTTCTTGCCGCACAGTTGATTCAGCTTTTTGGTCTGCCAGCACTGACGGCGGGAGCGGTGATGCTGCTCTTTGATCTGACGGTGGGAACAAGCTTCTTTGATCCAACCAAGGGAGGAGATCCGGTGCTCTATCAGCACTTCTTTTGGTTCTACTCCCATCCAGCGGTCTACGTGATCATCCTGCCGATTTTTGGCGTCTTTTCCGAGGTCTTTCCGGTCTATTCCCGCAAACCTCTCTTTGGGTACCCCGTTGTAGCGGTATCGTCCGTGATCATTACGGCGCTGAGCGGTATTGTGTGGGTGCATCATATGTTTGCCAGCGGCACGCCAAGCTGGATGCGAATGCTGTTTATGTTCACCACCATGACGATCTCGGTGCCCACGGGGATTAAAGTCTTTGCCTGGGTAGCGACAGTGTGGGGCGGAAAACTCCGGCTCACCACGGCCATGCTCTTCGCCCTAGGGGGACTGTCGATGTTCCTCTTTGCCGGGATTACGGGCATTATGCTCGCCTCTGCGCCCTTTGATATTCATGTCAACAACACCTATTTTGTGGTGGGTCACTTTCACTATGTGATCTACGGCGCAGTGGTGATGGGGTTCTATGCGGCGATCTATCACTGGTTCCCCAAAATGACCGGACGCATGTACTACGAGGGATTGGGTAAACTCCACTTTGTGCTGACCTTCATTGGCGCAAACCTCAACTTTTTGCCGATGCATCCTCTGGGATTGCAGGGAATGCCACGACGGGTGGCCTCCTACGATCCAGAGTTTGCATTTTGGAATGTGCTCGCGAGTCTAGGTGGATTTCTCCTTGGTGTCTCTACACTGCCTTTTATCTTGAATATGCTGAGTTCTTGGGTGCGGGGCAAAGAGGCTGGGGATAATCCTTGGCGGGCGATTGGCTTGGAGTGGTTGGTGTCCTCGCCGCCGCCCCATGAGAACTTTGAGGAAGATCCGATCGTGGTGTCGGCTCCCTATGGCTACGGCACCGATGAACCGTTGGTTGCAAACGCAGATAAGTTGAAGTAGGGAGGATATCTGGTGAGTACAGCAAATATCGATCCATCCTTTGATGCGCAGGCCGCGCACGGTGGAGGACATGCAGATAACCGCATGTTTGGTTTCATCGTGTTTCTGCTGTCTGAGAGCGTCATTTTCCTGAGCTTCTTTGTTGGCTATATCGTTTATAAAACCAGCACTCCCGATTGGTTGCCGCCCGGTGTTGAGGGCTTAGAGGTGCGATCGCCCTTGATCAACACGATTGTCCTCGTTTCCAGTAGCTTTGTGATTTATATCGCAGAACGTTTTCTTCATCGGGAAAATCTATGGGGATTCCGCGCCTTTTGGTTACTAACGATGGCGATGGGTAGTTTCTTCCTCTATGGTCAAGCCGTAGAGTGGATGAGCCTGCCCTTTGGCTTTGCCTCCGGTCTCTTTGGCGGCACGTTCTATTTGCTGACCGGATTTCATGGCCTCCACGTTCTGACCGGAGTGCTGCTTCAGGGCATTATGTTGGGGCGATCGTTTATTCCCAATAACTACGCGGGGGGAGAGTACGGTGTGGCGGCAACGTCGATATTCTGGCACTTCGTCGATGTCATTTGGATTGTTCTATTTATCCTGATTTACGTTTGGCAATAACGAGTCTTTGCACCCTTGAAATTGACCTTTGTTAATAGTCACGTTTTGGTTAGGACTTTAGATTTAATAACTTCAAATGCTTGGGTAGGATGTGTTAGCGCAGCGTAACGCATCGCTTCTAGGGGTTGATGCGTTACGGCGATCGCCTAACATATCCTACAAAATTAAGCGTGGGAACACCGTTGGCCTAATCTCTATGCCTCAAGCTGCTCCTATCCTTCATACCCTCCACAGGAGAGATCTATGATTATTGATGATCAACACTACGACATAATCATTGTGGGCACTGGCGCGGGGGGGGGAACTCTCGCCCAGAAACTTGCGCCTACCGGAAAACGAATTTTGATTCTGGAACGGGGCGCTGGCATGGCGCTAGAGGATCAAAACCGGGCGGATGTGGATCTCTTTAAGAAAGAGCGCTACCATGCCCCGGAGCAGTGGTACGACCAAGCCGGAGAACCCTTTTCGCCCCAGACGAACTATGCTGTCGGCGGGAACACCAAAATCTATTCTGCCTCGCTGATGCGGATGCGCGATCGCGACTTTGAAGCTGTTCCTCATCAAGAGGGGATAGCCCCAGAGTGGCCGTTGAAGTACGCCGACTTTGAGCCGTATTACACAGCAGCGGAGCAACTCTATCAAGTCCACGGAGACTATAAACAAGATCCAACCGAACCAACCCATAGTTCTGATTACCCCTATGCGGCTGTCGGTCACGAACCGTTGATGCAGCCTATCATAGAGGCGATCGCCCAGCAGGGATTACATCCGGCTCCCTTACCGATCAGCCTGACCCGCCAAGAGGATGATCCGACGGGAGATGCTGAAGTCTTTGGCATAAACCCTGCCCTGAAGCACGACAACGTGACGCTCAAAACCTCCGCGAAGGTGGTGAGTCTCCATACCAACCCGTCGGGCACGGAAATTAAGGGGGTTCAAGCGGAGATTGGCGATCAGGCAATGCTCTACACCAGCGATATTGTCGTGTTGGCCTGTGGTGCGGTGAATTCTGCGGCATTGATGCTGATCTCGGCCAACGAAAAGCATCCCAATGGACTTGCCAACAGTTCGGATCTAGTCGGGCGCAACTTGATGAAGCCTCAGATGAGCGTCATTGTGGAACGGGCATCTGAAAACAACTCTGGCATCTTTCCCCGCAGTGTCAGCATTAATGACTTTTATTGGGGCGATGGGGACTACACCTACCCAATGGGACACATCGAAAACAGTGGGGGACTGTTGCAGGACATTATTTTTGCTGAGTCTCCGCCCTTGCTTTCTGTCCTGGCTCAGATTATGCCGGGTGCTGGTTTGAAGCAACTGGCCGTGCGTTCAATTGGCTGGTGGGCACAGACAGGCGTTTTACCAGATCCGAATAATCGGGTGCGGTGGCAAAATGGCAAATTGCGCTATGAGTTTACGCCCAATAATACCGAAGCCCACGATCGCCTAGTGTACCGCTGGATTGAGGTGCTGAAGACCGTGGAGAAAGCATCTAGACCAACGCAACGGAGCGGCGTGTATCCCCGGGGGGAAGCACCTGTGCAAGTCGTAGGATATCAAAGTGGAACGTGTCGTATGGGAACCGATCCGGCGACGTCTGTTTTGGATCTCCACTGTCGTACCCATGAGATTCATAATCTCTACGTTGTGGATAGCAGTTTCTTCCCGTCCTGTCCCAGTGTGAGTCCGGCTCTAACCGTGATGGCGAATGCCCTGCGGGTGGGTGACTCCTTGATCAAACAGCTACAGTAACTGTTACAGCGCTAGCCATATCGGTTAGGACATTTTTCGCCGCCCCACCAAAATGTCCATGTCCTAAGCTAGCTGGCAATAGCTACATATAACAACAAAGCCCAGGTGCTGCGCGGGCTTCAAGGTATTCATGTATTAAAATCCACGTATCCAATGGTTGTGCCAACTGAGTAATTGGTAAGGCGTAGCGCAGGGTTGCCTGTTGGGGCTTGAGCTTGGGATCTCTGGCATCTCCCCAATACGGGTGCAATATTAGAGGTAGTGTTGGGTCACGTCTGAAATCTCAGTATGCTGGAATGGTTCGCAGCCACAACCGGGATAGAGTTGGGCAGGCTAGTGCTGAAACAGGTTTTTGATTTAGGAAAACCTGTTCTAGAGGGGTATATTCAGGATTTTTTCAAGGACTGTTTGAATAGCAGTGTGGCTCAGCTCAATGCCGCAGCGCTGGAAATGCCAATGGCAGAGGCCATTGGTGTTTTTGTGCAGCAGTTTGTTGCAGAACTAGAATTTCATGATATGCCGAAAACTAGCATTGACCATTTCTATCAACCTGCGCTGAAGCAATTTGTCCGCGATCGCTCCGTTGGGCAAGTTCTGGGTCGGGCATTTGAAAAAAGCTGCAAACATATTGATGGTGATCGGTTGGCACAGATTTGGGAAGCGCAGTATCAACCCAAAGGCTGTAAATTTCCAGACGAGTTTGATTGGCAGGGTGTGACAAAAGCCTATGTCAAAGGGGTAAAGGGCATCGTTAAAGCCAATACGGAATTGCGGGAGATTCTGAACTCTGACCTGCTAGAAGACATTTCTGACCTAATAAAAGACATTGCCCGTAATACCGCCCAACTCTCACCGGGATTTGATGTTGAAACGTATCGAGCCAGTTTACAGTCGAGTTATGGCTATCTAAAGCTGTATACCCTCGACAGTACTGACCGAGCTGATACGATTAAGCTCTGGTCGATGTTCATTGAGCAAACGGTGCGAGAGGCTTTGCCCCCAACGCGCTACGATCTGCCTTTGGACATGAAACGGCAACTCCAAACCGAAGGAGACCTCGAAGCAGATTGATCACCTGAAGCCTTAGACCATTATCGCCGCAAATACTTTCAGCAACCCGCGCGAAAGGTTTTAGAAACCGTGGTAGATTCGCAACGGGCGGTGATTTTAGGAGATCCAGGTTCCGGCAAGTCGAGTCTGTTGCAATATCTAGCACTGGAATGGGTCGAAGGCAAGACGGAGAAACTGCCATTATTGATTGAGTTGCGAGAGTTTGCCATTAATCCATCTGCGAACTTTCTCGAATTTCTGCATCGGGGTCGAGGAGTGGACTGGCAGTTTGATCAGCAACAGCTTCATCAGCATTTGCTGGAGTCTCCCACGCTGGTGATGTTCGATGGTCTGGATGAGGTGTTTGATCTCGCCACCCAATCCACCGTCATTGACGACAGACATCATTCGCTTTTCGCAGCAATATCCCAAAGCTCAGGTATTGGTCACCTCTCGCGTTATTGGTTACAATCCCGATCGCCTTCAACACAGTGGATTTCGTCACTTCACGATTCAATCCCTGGATATCGATGAGATTCATGAGTTTATCGATCGCTGGTATGACCTATCCATGGGCAGCGATCCCGATAAAGTGCGTCTAAAACAGCGCTTAAAGGATGCGATCGCAAATTCTAGAGCGATCGCCAACCTGGCAGACAATCCGCTGTTGCTGACGATGATGGCAATTCTGAATCGACGACAGGAGTTACCGCGCGATCGCGCCGATCTTTATGACCAGGCTTCGCGGGTATTGCTGTACCGCTGGGATGTGGATCACAAGCGATTGCAGATGCCGATGGACGCGATCGGGCGGCGGGAAAAGCAGGAAATGCTTCGCCTGATTGCCTATGAGATGCAAGCGGGCGAGGAAGGTTTGAAGGGTAATTTGATTGGAGTTGAGCGCCTCACCCAAATTTTGACTGACTATTTGCGCGATCAGGGCTTCAGTGAACCTCGCGAAAAAGCCAATCGATTAATTCAACAACTGCGGGAACGTAATTTTATCCTCTGCTATCACGGAGCCGACCTGGTTGACTGACATATCTTTTTTAGTAGGTTGGGTGAAACAACGTGGAACCCAACTCTAGCCTATATTCTGTTGGGTTACGCTAGCGCTCACCCAACCTACGAGAGAATCAGGGTTGTGTGAGTTTTGTCAGTCAATTAGCCCCAAAATACGGGGATGGCTCAAAGAACGTTTGAAGAGCGACAAAAATGAATATGTGAGGAGTACGGTAGTGCGAGAGTTGGCACGGGGCTGGAAAGGGGACTTCTAAACTTTTTCAATTTTGAAAGAAGTTGCTCAAAAGGATACGAGTGAGTACGTGCGGCATTCAGTAATATTTGAGTTGATGCTCTGGGAACTGAAAAATAGAGATAACTCTGAAATTCTTGAATTTTTGCGTGACCGTGCTGTCAATGATCCCTTTGAGTATCAAGAGAAAAAGAGATATAATCCTCGACATTCGGCATTAAACGCCTTGGTACATCTGGATCCTCTCAGCGCAGAAACATTGAATTTGTTACGCGATCGCGCCCTCAATGATCCGGACGAGCAACTGCGAAAATGGGCACAGAAGCAGTTGAAGAAGATGGAGGCAAGTTCTAATGGCTGACAATACGGTGAACAATAGATATCTCGCTCCAATTTGAGTTTAAGGTTGTTTGCCGCCGTTGAAGGAGAACGTTAGGGAGCCGTACCTGTCGGTGCACAAGCAGGAGGGTCAACCTCAATATCCGCAAAGCTTCCTTCATTCATAAACTTAACGGCACCAAAGTTTTCTCCGGCATAGACCCAGGTGGATTGCCCAGAGGGATTTTTAACTTGCACCCAGCAATCTGGTCGTGCCCCTACATAGGTTAACTTTTCACCCGCACTAAAGCTTAGATTCTGCGCTGTACCACCAGGAACATCGTAGGTCGTGAGGGTCTGGGATAGCTCAACAGAACTAGGCCCGATGAAGAAGGTCTCTGGCGCATTGACAGTGGGGGTGGGAGTGGCGACGACGGTGCTGGTGGCTTCGGGTTGGGGCGAAGGACTAAGAGATAGCTCTGGGGAGGTCGTCGGTTCGGGCGAAGGTTGGCTGCTAGTCCGGAATTCAACACCGCTGTAGTCTGCTCCAGCGTAGATCCACGCATCTTCGCCGTTGCCTGCGCCGACAATCCGAATCCAGCCATCGCCTTGATCTTCGACGTAGCCCAAAATCTGACCTGCATTGAGCGGATAGCCAGAGTCGATTGGCTGACTATCTAGAGAGGGAGAAGTATAGGCTTGGAGATTGCTTTGCAGTTCGATAAAGCCCGCCGGTAACGGGCCTTCGTCCACAGGCGTTTCGGACACGGTTTCTGTGGGCGTGGGTTCTGGTGTAACGGCTGTTGTGGGTTCTGGTGTAGCCGTAGCCGCGGGGCTGGGGCTGGCAGATATAGTAGGCGATGGCGACGGTTCGGTAACAATCGGTTCCGATGGTTCGGGCGTTGGTGTTTCCGTTGGGGTGGGTGTGACTTGGGGCGGAGGCGTTGGTTCTGGCCTAGAGGCGATCGCTGGAGGTGTCCCCGCTAGGACTTGGGCTAGGGTAGCCTGCGTATTTGACCCTGCAATCCCGTCTTGAGCAAGGCCGTGGGCTGCTTGGAAATTAATTACCGCGCCTTGGGTTAGCTCGCCGTAGTACTGGGTGAACGGGCCAGAATAAAATCCAGCACTGGCGAGGTCACGCTGGAGTTGGGTAACGGCAGGCCCAGTGGAACCGTAGCGCAGGGCTTGGGAGCCAGTCGAAGCTTGGGGAGCGGCTGGTGCGCCTGCTCCGGCAAGGGCGGCACGGGTATTTGGCCCTACAATGCCATCCACGGTGAGACCATAATCTCGCTGCAAGGCCATCACAGCAGATTCAGTC
>JACYMB010000116.1 GCA_015272205.1 Synechococcales cyanobacterium T60_A2020_003
AGAGCGATCTGGGGAAGCCCGCGCTCTACCCGATAGGGTGAGCGTCGGGAGGATGTCACTTCGGACGAGACGAAGACGCTTCACGATTCAATACTCCGATTTATCAACTTAATACAAACGCAACTTCACCTTGACCTATGAAACTCAAATTTGCTGGCCTAACTTTACTCTTAGCTCCAGGGGCATTCCTCGCCCTTAGCCTTCCTGCCCAAGCAGAAGTGCTAGCCAACTATGTCTGCGATGACAATCAAGTGTTTGACGTGACCTACAACCCGGATGAAAATACAGCAGAACTCGTGATCGGCGGCGAAACCTTGGTTTTACCCTCCATCGTCACCGCATCAGGAGCCGCTTACTCCGACGGCACCACCACCCTCTACACCGAGGGCCAAGATGCCTTCATTGAAGTCAATGGTGAGAGGACCTATAGCAACTGCGTCACCGATGCCGACTTTGCCACGGACTCTGAAATCACCAACGTCGAAGCCCAAGTCGAAGAGGATGGCGTGCTTGAAGAGTCGATGGAAGAGGAGAGCAGCAGCAGTAGCGTCGTTGTAGAAACGACTACTGTAACTACGGAATCTGTAGAAACTGTAGAAGTTACCCCGGCTCCGGCTCCGGCTCCGGCCCCCGCGCCCGCACCGCCCCCCGCCGCTACCCCCGCCCCTGCGCCAGTACGAGCGCTTTGGTAACTGCTATCTGAGTTATCATCGTAGACCCAGAATTGTGTGGCTTGGAACATGAGCTTACAACGTTCCAAGCCATACGCTTTTGAGGATTATTGAGCGTTTGCACCTGAGAAATTTGCGTCAAATCATCCCACCATCCAGTAAGGTGGGAAATGTTAGTCTTGATTGCACGCTGCACCGTTCCATGTCTACTGCTAAATCGTTTGCCTCGGCTGTTCCCGTTGATCAAATTCGCTACAACGATCAGGGACTTGTACCTGCCATTGTGCAGGATGTTTTAGATGGCACCGTGCTGATGATGGCATGGATGAACGCCGAATCGCTGCAAAAAACGCTAGAGACTGGAGAAACCTGGTTTTGGAGCCGATCGCGTTCGGAACTCTGGCACAAGGGCGCAACATCCGGTCACCTGCAATATGTGCAAGCCATTCGCTACGACTGTGATAGTGATACGCTGCTGATCACGGTTGAACAACAGGGAGATATCGCCTGTCATACGGGAGAACGAAGCTGTTTCCATCAGGTTGACGGACACATTACGCCTCCCCCTGCCGATATGCTGTCTCAAGTGTTTCAGGTCATTTGCGATCGCCGCGATCACCCCAATCCCGATTCTTATACCTGCAAACTGCTCGCGGGTGGCGACAATAAAATTCTGAAAAAAGTTGGCGAAGAGTCGGCAGAAGTGGTGATGGCTTGCAAGGATGACGATCCAGAGGCGATCGCCGGAGAAGTAGCCGATTTGTTCTATCACACCCTCGTGGCCTTGGCGCATCACAATGTCGATATCCGTGCTGTCTATCGCAAGTTGCAGGAACGACGACGCTAGATCCGCTCCGGAAATTGCACTTTGTTAAAGCATTCTCAAAAGGATTAGCCATTTAGTCGATTCAGGTTTACGCTGGAAAAATCTATAGTCCAGTTACACGACTCGTCTGGAACGGGGAGTAGTTCACTTGAATCACGTTTTATAGCGCGATCCGGTATGAGTTGTGAACGCAGTGCAGAGCGATCATCCCTGGTTAGGGCTCCGTCTCACCGTTTCAAGCCCTACACTGCGATTGTGATCACGCGATCGCCATTTTGCTGCAACACGCGGAAATGGTGAGCAGACCTTAACGATAACCAAGGGATTTTGATATGCTTTCCGCATTTTTAATGGATGATCGGTTTGGCACACCTAGCCCTATTCCACCCGAAAGCCACATCGAACACTTTAATCTGCTGCAAAACCAGTTTCGCGATCGCTGGAAAACCGCTGATATTTTTGAACCCAACGATCACGATATTTTGGTCGTGCCGTCACTGACCCTGGATCAGCGTGGCCTCAAGAATATTAAAGGGATCAATCACTACGAGGAACGTTTGCTCTTTTCCTTGATTCGGCTCCAGAATCCCGGCACGAGGTTGATTTACGTCACCTCCCAACCCATTCATCCCAGCATCATCGACTACTACCTCCACCTGTTACCAGGGATTCCCTTTTCCCATGCCCGGAGTCGCCTGCTGCTCCTCTCGGTATACGACTCGTCCTACAAGTCTCTCACCCAAAAGATCCTAGAGCGACCACGCCTCATGCAGCGCATCAAGCAAGCGTTAAGGCCGAACCGCTCCTTCATGACCTGCTTCAATTCAACTGAATTAGAACGTGACTTAGCGGTAGCCCTCGATATTCCCCTTTTAGCCGTTGATCCCGATTTATTGTACTGGGGCACCAAAAGCGGCAGTCGTCAGATCTTCGCAGAGTGCGGCGTTCCCCATCCGGCAGGCTCCGAGTTAGTGTCTAGCGTGGATGATCTTGCAGACGTTACTGCCCAGGTGTGGGAACAAAACCCAGACTTACAGCGCATCGTGATTAAGCTCAACGAAGGATTTTCAGGCGAAGGGAATGCCCTGTTCGACCTGCGTCCCCTCAGTCACCTGGCACCGAATACGGACGCAACCCATGCGGAACGAGTGCAGGGGGTGCGCGATCGCTTTCCGTTCCTCAGTTTCCAGGTCAAAACCGAAAATTGGGACACCTTTAGCAGCCGTATTCCCGATGTAGGGGCGATCGCCGAAGCCTTTGTGGAAGGAGACGAAAAGCGATCGCCCAGTGTGCAAGTTTGCATTATGCCCAACGGCAGCGTTGAGGTGCTGTCTACCCACGATCAAATTCTGGGGGGTCCCGATGGTCAAATCTTCCTGGGCTGTCGTTTTCCCGCCGATGAGGCCTATCGCCTCCGCATTCAGGAATGGGGTCTCAAAATTGGACAAAACTTGGCAGAGAAAGGCGCTCTAGAACGTCTAGGTATTGACTTTATCGCGGTACGCCATCCGGAACACGCAGGCACCCCAGAGGAGTGGGAACTCCAGGCCATCGAAATTAACCTCCGGAAGGGGGGAACGACCCATCCCTTTATGACGCTCAAACTACTGACAAACGGCAGCTATAACTTAGAAGACGGCCTATTCTACAGCCGTCAAGGAATGCCCAAATACTACATCGCCTCTGATAATGTAGAAAATCCGCAGTATCGGGGGCTGATGCCCGATGACCTCATGGATATCCTGGCGCGACACCACCTCAACTTCCAAAGCACGACCGAAACGGGCACCGTTTTTCATCTAATGGGATGCTTATCAGAATTTGGCAAGGTTGGCCTCACGAGCATTGGCAATTCCCTAGAAGAGGCTGAAGCAATTTATGACCAAGCGATCGCCATTCTAGATTTAGAGACGAACCAAGCAACCCCACCGGCTAGCTCCGCAGTTCCGTCCTATTCATTTGCGTGAGGTGCCCAATCCCACATATGCGAGTCCTGTTATTTCACTATCGACTGGAAGAGGGAGCTTGGATCAAGAGGATTGGGAACCGTGACGCTTTTGCCAGCCTGTGCGCCAATGGTAGCGGCGATCGCCAGCACCAGCGCTACAGCCGTTAACTTAATATCGGTGAAAAGAACCATTGCAAACCTAAATTTATAGGAGTATAAAATCACGCTGAGGCTGTAGACAGTTATACATGCAAAATAGTTCGCCTGCCATCTGCCTATTAGCGGAACTCAACAGAGATTGATGGGAAATCCCTGATCCACTGTCATCCCTCCAGGCGAGTTCCATTCCAAACACTCCAAAAAATATACTCAAAAAATACACTATTGTTGTGAATGTTTTGTTAACCTGCAGACAAAAGGCTTGGCCTCACGCCAAGCCCTACATTAATTTACAAATTCGAACAAGCTTACTAGGGGGAAGGAGTTTCGGCAGGGGTATCTGCAGTGCCGCCACCGCAAGCGCCAAGAATCGTAGCAAAACTGAGTACTAGACCAAGCGCAACAAGTCGAATGGGCATATCAAAATCCTCTAAGTACTGCTAAAAAGCGACATTTATACCGAATGAAGTCCTCAGGTACGGATCACACAAACCCTGCAGGGAGAAAATCAAGCCTTGCCAACTTGCTAGGAGCAAATTGGGCAACTCATGGTAACCTCTTCTGGCATAGAGTAGGGTTCAAAAGTGACCGTTTATATCCTGATTTACAGTAATAAAGCATATTTTTTTAGGATTTTAAACTGGTCATTTATTTTCCTATCTCAAGGTAGAGCCATAACTACTCAACTTGATCTCAATCTACGTCCAACGTCTTTCAATTTTTGAATCTCCCATGCCCAAATGGACATTGACAACAGAATTTGCGTTTGACAGCGCACATTTTATTCAAGACTACGATGGCCCCTGCGGGCGCATGCACGGCCACACCTACCGGGTCCGGATTCATACCACATCCGACACGCTGCATGCGTCTGACTATTGCCCCCATCCGGTGATGGTGGCAGACTTCCGCACCTTGCGTTGGGCCAAAAAGGATGTGATGAAAGGCGGGCTAGATCATGCCGTCTTAAACGATGTGCTGCCACCCGAGTATGCCACCACCGCTGAAATGATCGCCAAGTTCATTTATGACAAAACGAAGGAGCGCCTTCCCGAAGGCGTCAAGCTCAAGGTTGCTGTATCCGAAACCCCTGATAGCTGGGCTGAATATGAAGACGATTGATCCACCGCAAACGCTGTATCCCGTTGTGGAAACGTTTCACTCTGTCCAAGGCGAAGGTCACTGGGCAGGAACCAATGCTTTTTTTATTCGATTGGGTGGTTGTGATGTAGGCTGCTGGTTTTGCGATACCAAAGAGTCGTGGAATGCAAAACGGCATCCGCAGCAGTCTGCTCAGGATTTGGCGATCGCTGCCCAACAAGCCAATCCAGCGATCACTGTGATTACAGGCGGCGAACCCTTACTCCACAACCTAGATGCTTTAACCACTGAAGGACATCAGCGAGGGCTAACCCTGCATCTCGAAACATCGGGGGCACATCCCTTCAGCGGCACGTTTGACTGGGTGACCCTATCCCCTAAGTCCTTTAAGCCACCCCACGCCAGCGTTTATCCCCAGGTGAATGAACTGAAGGTGGTCATCACTCAGCCAGAAGATTTCCTCTGGGCAGAGCAGCACGCTCAACAGGTTCCCAGTTCAACTGTTCTCCGTCTGCAACCCGAGTGGAGTACCCCAGAAAGCCATCAGTGGATCGTTGATTATGTGCTGCGTCACCCGCAGTGGCGCATTAGTTTGCAAACCCACAAGGTTTTGGGAGTGAGATAACTGTGAGTTATGACAAACCAAAGGCTGTCGTGCTGTTATCCGGTGGCCTAGATTCTGCAACGGCAGCAGCCCAGGCGATCGCCGATGGGTACGACCTCATTGCCCTCTCGTTTCGCTACGGACAGCGCCACGACCGCGAGTTGCAGGCGGCGCAGGCGGTGGCGGCACATCTAGGCATTACCCGCCATCACATCGTGGATGTGAACCTAGCCCAATGGGGAGGCTCGGCCTTAACCGACGACACGATGGATCTCCCCACGAACGGTGTTATTCCTGACCAGATCCCGATCACCTATGTACCGGGACGCAATACCGTTTTTATCGCGATCGCCCTTTCCCTCGCCGAAGCCGCCGGAGCAGAGGCGATCTACCTGGGGATTAATGCCGTCGATTATTCTGGCTATCCCGATTGCCGTCCAGCCTATCTGGAGGCGTTCCAGCACTTAGCCACCCTTTCGTCCAAAGCAGGGCTAGAAGGACATGCACCCAAACTGGTTGCCCCCCTCGTCATGGACTCCAAGGTCGATATCGTGAAGCGAGCCATCCAGTTGGGCGTTCCCATCGCCCAAACCTGGTCATGCTATGCCGGAGAAGCCGAACCGTGCGGCTATTGCGATTCTTGTCGGATTCGCGATCGCGCCCTCATCGAAGCAGGATATCCCCACCTCGCAACCGCCGTCGGACGCACTGCTTTCGCATAGGTACGATCTACCCCATGTCCACGCCATAATTCCATTTCTGACATAACCGCTCCCGCTCCAAGACCAGAACCGCTGACCGAGCAAGGCATTCGCAACTCGAAACTCAAAACTCAAAACTCAAAATTGATATACGCCCTAACCCCCTGGTGTCCAGAATCTCTAACAAATGGCGGAGGCACAAAACAAGAATTGACGTTAGGATTATTAAGAATTGTTACTAGAGTTTAAGAAATATGGTTCAGAACCTACCGGAAGTTAAACGGTCTGGGGCGGGCTTACCGGATAACCAAACAAGTATGGTCTTCCTAGAAAAAGTGCGGCGTAAGGCAGGGCTTGAAGACCTGTATGACGCTAGAGATATTACAGAAGTGGTTTTCCGCACCATGCGCGACATGATGCCCAACAGATTAGTGGATCAGATCACAGCAAGCTTAACGGCCAGCCAAGCCAATACAGCGAGTTCTGACAACGACCTTGTCGAACTTTGGCAAGACACCAACAAGCTCGTTCGCTGGCTAAGTCGTGTCCGGCAGCCGTTAGACATCAAAGACGAAACGTTCCTTTTCCGAATCAGCCAGGAAGCGGGACTTTCACGGGGCATTCTACCGGAAGTGGCATTGGAAGCCGTTTTTTCTGCGCTCAAGGCTGAACTGCCCCGCGAGAAAAGTCAGGAAATTGCGGCTATTCTGCCTGGTTTTATCCGTCAAATCTGGCAAGGTGCTTAAGGGGCGCAGTCTAAAGACGCTGAGAACCAGAAACGCCGGAGGATTGAAGCTTAGCAATCGTCCAGCGTTTTCATTGGGACAAGGGCGATCGCCCCTAAAATCCTAGTTTTTCTAGAACGGGGCGCGTTGATACCACATGGCGATCCAGTCCTAAATCCTTGGACGGTACACCCAACGCCAACGCGACAATCTGAGATAGGTGCAGTACAGGTAGTCCCAACGATTGACCAATCACCTTCGCCACCTCTGGCTGCCGCGAATCTAGGTTCAGATGACATAAAGGACACGGGGTCACCATGCAATCAGCCCCAGCAGCGATCGCCTCTTGGATGTGTCCTCCCGCCATTTTGAATGAGGTCTCCGTTGCATAGCTAGACAGTGGCCAGCCGCAACACTGCGTCCGCCCCCGATAGTCCACCGGAGTTGCCCCCACAGCCCGCACCACATTTTCCAAGGAGGTGGGGGCAAAGGGGTCATCGTAGGGTAGATGTTTCTGCGCTCGCAGCAAATAGCATCCGTAGAAGGTCGCACACTTTAACCCACTGAGCTTACGGCTCACCTTCTTCGCCAGTGCATCTAATCCATAGTCGCCCACCAAAGCCCAGAGCAGGTGCTTCACCTCTGTAGACCCCTGGTATGGAGAACAGCCCTCTTTTTTTAACAATCCGTTCACCTGTTCGATGTAGTCCGGCTGATGCTGCTGGGCGTCTTTAAGACGTTCGTCTACGTGACCAATCACGCCCTGGCAAGTACTGCAATGGGTTAACAGGGGCAAGTTTAGCGATTCAGCTAAGGCAATATTGCGGGCATTGACCGTATCTTCGAGGAGTTGCGAGTCTTCTTTGAAGGTTCCCGATCCGCAGCACGAGGCTTTTTTAAGCTCTACGAGTTGAATATTCAAGGCGTGCGCCAACGCTTTTGTAGATTGATCTAATTCGCGGCAGGCTCCTTGCGCTACACAGCCTGGAAAGTAAGCATAGGTTAAAGTCATAGGTTCCGGTGCGATCGCACGATGCTCATCAAAACAGGGACAATTGGGCGTATTGTATTGAGCCGTTTATCCTCTGTTCCATCATCGCGTGTTTCCCCAAAAGCGATCGAACTCCTTACACTCCTTTAAGATCTCGTAAGATCTCAGACTGCCGAGAACGCATAACCCCATTGACCTTTTTCGCAGAGGCGTTAATGCGGGTACGCTTTCAGATAATATGTAGAGGTGCCTGGGTTCAGTTAATATGTAGAGATGCCTGGGTTCAGTCTTTCCGATACCCTGGCTGCATGTTGCTGAATGCACGTTCAGTCATTGCCGTAATTCGCGTTGTGCGAATGCAGCAATCAACAGCATTTTTATCGCCTAGAGTACGAGGAAGAGTCCATGAGTGACGAAACATTTCAGAAAGTAAAAAAGATTGTGTCCGAGCAGTTGGGCGTTGACGAAAGTCAAGTTACCCCTGAGGCTAGCTTTGCGAACGACTTGGGTGCTGACTCTTTGGATACCGTTGAGCTAGTCATGGCGCTGGAAGAAGAGTTTGACATCGAAATTCCCGATGAAGCTGCGGAGAACATCGCCACAGTGCAGGCCGCTGTTGACTACATCACCAGCAAAGCCGCTGCATAGCTCTAGTTTTGTTCGTATTGATTAATTCGTATTGATTAAGTAGAACCCTTTCTACGTTGTTTTAGTTTGGGTCGTTGAATCTCTTCCTTGACATCATGACAAGTTCTGATTCCATTCGTAAGCGCGTTGTTGTCACAGGGCTTGGTGCGATCACGCCAATTGGAAACACCGTCACCGAGTATTGGGACGGGTTGATGAGTGGCCGCAATGGCATTGGCTCCATCACCCATTTCGATGCGTCTAAGCATTCCTGCCGGATTGCCGGAGAGGTGAAAGGCTTTGATCCACTGGAGTATCTGGATAAGAAGGATGCTAAGCGCATGGATCGGTTTGCTCAATTTGCGATCGCCGCTAGTAAACAAGCGATCGCCGATGCGGGATTAGTGATCAACGACCTAAATGCTGAACAAATTGGAACGTTGATTGGTACTGGCATTGGCGGCATCAAGGTTATGGAAGATCAGCAAGAGATCTACCTCAGCCGGGGGCCCGATCGCTGTAGTCCATTCATGGTTCCGATGATGATTGCCAATATGGCCGCAGGTCTAACGGCGATCCATGTGGGGGCGAAGGGGCCTAACAACTGTACGGTAACGGCCTGCGCTGCGGGTTCAAACGCTGTCGGTGACGCCTTCCGCCTCGTGCAAAATGGCTATGCTCAAGCCATGATTTGCGGGGGTACAGAAGCGGCAATCACCCCCCTATCCGTTGCAGGCTTTGCCTCCGCTCGCGCCCTGTCCACCCGTAATGATGATCCAGAACATGCCTGCCGTCCGTTTGATCGCGATCGCGATGGGTTTGTGATGGGCGAAGGAGCTGGAATTCTGATTCTCGAAGAACTGGAGCACGCCCTGAGTCGGGGAGCCAAGATTTATGGCGAAATCGTCGGCTATGGCATGACCTGCGATGCCTATCACATGACCTCACCCGTTCCGGGAGGACTAGGAGCCGCCCGCGCGATTCAGCTTGCCCTCAAAGATGCCCAACTCTCTTCGGACAAGGTGAGTTATGTTAACGCGCACGGCACCAGCACCCCGGCAAATGATTCAACAGAAACCAATGCGATTAAAACGGCACTGGGAGATCACGCCCACACCATCGCAGTTAGCTCTACAAAGTCGATGACCGGACATTTGTTGGGCGGATCGGGTGGCATTGAAGCGGTGGCAACGGTCATGGCGATTGCCAACGATCGCGTTCCTCCAACGATCAACCTCGTCAATCCCGATGAAGCCTGCGATCTGGATTACGTTCCCAATACCAGCCGCGAGATGACCGTCAATGTTGCCCTGTCTAACTCATTTGGCTTTGGGGGACACAACGTGACGCTGGTGTTCCAAAAGTATTCCGCTTAGCTTCTGTGAAGCTTAACCTAAACTCGTATACCGAGTAACAGATTTTTTCGTCTTCTCACCCTTTTAGTAAGGAACCTTAATACGGTATATATAAAGTAACGATTTATTCTGATAAGTAACTATACTTATCAACCTGTCTGATTAATGGATGGGTTACTCGGCCTTGGGCTGTGCCAATTGTTCTCGCTTTTGATTCCGGTTTATGGCGAAAAAGTCAACGGATAGGCGAATTAAAGGCTCAGCCACCCGATCTTGAGGTACGGCTGGAGTAACCCTGTGACTTGTGAGCACGGATTTCGAGGGTCGCTCTTCCCTGAGGATGATTTTGGAATCTCGTCGTACTGAACCTTACGCCTTGCACCGTCGTTGATGTAATTAGGAATTATGGCTGTCGCAACCCAACTCTCGCTAGAAGAACTGTGTATTAACTCCATTCGCTTTTTGGCTATTGATGCCGTTGAAAAGGCGAAGTCTGGTCACCCCGGTCTGCCCATGGGCGCTGCTCCGATGGCGTTTGTGCTGTGGGACAAGTTCATGCGGGTTAACCCCAAAAATCCCTACTGGTTTAACCGCGATCGCTTTGTTCTGTCGGCGGGTCATGGCTGTATGTTGCAGTATGCCCTCATGTACCTTGCTGGGTATGACAGCGTTACCCTGGATGACATCAAGCAGTTTCGTCAGTGGAAATCAAAAACACCTGGACACCCTGAGAACTTTGAAACCCCTGGCGTGGAAGTGACCACTGGCCCTCTGGGTCAAGGAATTGCCAACGCCGTCGGTTTGGCTATGGCCGAAGCTCACCTTGCAGCCCGTTTCAATAAGCCCGATGCGACCTTAGTCGATCACTACACCTATGTCATCCTCGGCGATGGCTGCAACATGGAGGGCATCTCCGGTGAAGCTTGCTCTCTGGCAGGGCACTTGGGTTTAGGTAAACTGATTGCGCTGTACGATGACAACCATATCTCCATCGACGGGTCTACCGACATTGCTTTTACTGAAGATGTATCGAAGCGCTTTGAGGCTTATGGTTGGCACGTACTACACGTTGAAGATGGCAATACCGATTTAGCAGGCATTGCGAAGGCAATTGAGGAAGCAAAAGCTGTTACCGATAAGCCATCTCTCATCAAAGTTACAACGACAATTGGCTATGGTTCACCCAATAAAGCCAATACTGCTGGCGTGCACGGTGCCGCTTTAGGCGATGCCGAGATCAAGCTCACCCGCGAGAATCTGGGCTGGCCCTATGAGCCGTTTGAGGTTCCTGCAGACGCTCTGAATCACATGCGTAAGGCTGTTGAACGGGGTGCAAGCCTGGAAGCTGAGTGGGACAAGGTTTGGGCACAGTACAAGACTGCTTACCCCGCTGAAGCGGCGGAATTCGAGCGGATGACCAGCCGCAAGCTCCCTGAGGGCTGGGATAAGGTTCTGCCGACCTATACCCCTGAAGACAAAGCTCTGGCTAGCCGGAAGCACTCCGAGATCTGCCTAAATGCTCTAGCTCCCGTACTGCCTGAGTTAATTGGGGGTTCCGCTGACCTCACCCACTCCAACCTCACCGAGTTGAAAATCAGTGGCAACTTCCAGAAAGGTCAGTACGAAAACCGCAATATTCGCTTCGGTGTTCGTGAACATGGCATGGGTGCAATTTGTAATGGAATGGCGCTGCATCAATCTGGGTTGATTCCCTATGGTGCAACCTTCCTCGTCTTTACGGACTATATGCGGGCAGCGATCCGGATTTCCGCTCTGTCCCAGGCAGGCGTAATTTGGGTCATGACCCACGACTCGATCGCCCTCGGTGAAGACGGCCCGACCCACCAGCCTGTGGAGACTGTTGCATCCTTGCGGGCAATCCCTGGTTTGACGGTTCTGCGTCCGGCAGATGGTAACGAAACCTCTGGGGCTTACAAGGTGGCGATCGAGAATGCGATCAAGAATCGTCCTACCCTGTTAGCGCTCTCTCGCCAAAACTTAACGAACTTGGCAGGTTCTTCCATTGAAGGCGTAACCAAGGGAGCCTATACCGTGGTTGAGTGTGACGGTACACCCGATCTCATCCTGATTGGAACGGGTTCTGAGGTAGATTTGTGCGTGAAAGCTGCTGAGAAGCTGACCAGTGAAGGCAAGAAAGTCCGTGTTGTATCCATGCCAGCATGGGATCTGTTTGAGGCTCAAGATGCAGCGTACCGCGAGTCTGTCCTACCGAAAGCAGTTAAGAAGCGTCTTGTCGTTGAGGCGGGCACGAGCTTTGGCTGGTGTAAGTACGCGGGTTCTGAAGGGGACATCATTGGTGTTGATACCTTTGGTGCATCGGCTCCAGGCAATGTTTGTTTAGAGAAGTTTGGCTTCACCGTAGACAATGTTGTGGCACGAGCTAAGGCACTACTCAGCTAGGCTGAAAATCTGAATTGGGCTGGGAGTAATACTTCTGGCCTTCAGTAACAGAAAACAAGAACAAAGGAGGGGTGAATTACATCCCTCCTTCCTTTTTGGCGTTCCTTGTGGTGTTATGGAATTGGTTCAAGCAAGCTCACTACTGTGCCGTAGGTGTAACTGTTATCTAACGACAAAGTCTACATGGGGTAGGCGATCGCCACACTATTGACTGCACGCGCAACGAACTGTAGAAGAAAAATAGCCAAGATTGGGGATAGATCTAGCCCACCTAATGGCGGAATAAAGGAGCGAAACAGATTTAGGTAAGGGTCTGTAATTTGGCTCAGCGCCGCGAAGGGCTGACTCATCCAGTTCACCGTCGGAAACCAGCTCAGCAAAATGCGAATGATAATTAGCGCAACGTAGAAATTGAGAAACGTGCCAATCGACGTTGCTAAAAGGGCAGTCGTAGAATTCATGAGTTTTGTCTCAGCTTTACGTGAAATAAGATAGCAACCGCTCAAGAATAGTTTAACGGATTGACTCCATACCTTGACGCGTTAGTGTTAATCCGATGTGAGGGACTCTTCATCGGAACTAGGCTTAGCATTGCCGTTAACCGTGTTCAACTGCTGGCGCACATCATCGATGGCATCATTCAGTTGGGCAATTTTGGTTTCTAGACCTCGACGTGCTGCCTCAATACTCTGCTCCGTGGGTGCTTTGAGTTTTTGGCGTGCCTCTTTGCTGCGGGCAGCCTTCAGTTTAGCTAGGCGATCGCCCCGTGTTTCCTCGCCACCTAGCCTAGACGCAACGACCACACCGACCACGCCCCCGACCACACCCCCGACCAGCGTACCCAGTAAAAATCCACCCAAAAAATTGTCAGACTGACTCATAATGCCTGAAGTATCTCAAAACGCAATCTAATCAACAATGCAGCCGTAGCCGCCAAACACATCAACATCGTAACGAGTAGTGTCCTGTTCCAAGCTTACTGATCAACGGTCGGCTTGCCCACTAAAACGTAGGATTCTGTGATGTTTACAAAGCGCTTGTGCATCTCCCCTGGGTCAAAACGTTCCGAAGGTGCGATCGCCCGCATCACCTAAACCAGGCACAATGAATCCCCGATCATTCAGCCCTTCATCAATGCCCGCCGCGTAAATGACTGTCTCTGGAAAGGCAGTCCCGATCTTCTGAAGGGCTGCTGGAGCCGCCACCACACAAACCCATCGAACATTGCTGGGCTGAATGCCCCGCTTTGTAAGCTCGGTCATCAGGGTCATACTCGTTCCCCCCGTAGCCAGCATCGGCTCAGGAATCAGAACTCGCGTGTTAGGGTCAAACGTGTCCGGCAATTTGTTGAGATACCAATGCGGCTCTAGGGTTTCTTCATTGCGCGCAATGCCCACATGGTAGATCGAGGCTAACGGCAGTAAGGACTGTGCCCCATCTAATAAGGAGAGCCCGGCTCTCAGCACTGGAATGATAACCGTAGGAACTTCCGGGTTAATGAACGTAGCCGCGCAGGGAGCGAGCGGCGTATCTACTGTTGTGTCGACCGTGGGTAACCAATCTCGAATTGCTTCGTAGGTGAGCCATCGCCCCAATTCCGTCATGGCACTTCGGAACAAAACAGACGGAGTTGATGCATCACGGGCAACACCCAGCCAGTGCTTAATCAGGGGATGAGGAGGAACGTAAATCCGAAGTTGCAGAGCCATAAATACTTAGAGTAGACAAACGTCGCTGAGAAAAGGGAACCCCTAATCGTGGCCGACAAAACCTGCCCTATGATACCGCCTTTCTAGAAGCAATTCGGCAATCCCCGTGCTCCTGCCTATTGAGTAAACGGTTGTGCCAATCCTGCTCAGGGTGATTTGGCTAAAACAAAGACGCTACCTTCGTTTCCTCGACCAATGCGTAAATCGGGATCAAGGTAGGTAATATCTAGCCAACCTTGCTGATTTTCACGGTTAATCTGAAAATCCAGGGCAACAAATTTCTGGCCTGCCTCAATTTGCTCTACAAACGTTGACACAGAGCGGTATTGAATTAAACGCTGTGGCCCAACAATTCCGCGTTCAAAGCGCACTTGCACCCGCCGTTTCGACGTTGGCTCAAACCGAGCGACGACACTGACAATCGATTCCAGCAACGGGAACCCATACAACTCTGCAACGTTATAGATCTTAGTGGTCGATACTCGGATGAACTGGTAGATCTCCCCCAGCTTCAAGACAGGAAATTGATCTAAGCGCAGTAACTCTTGGCTGGTCGTGTATAGCAGTCGCCAATTTCCATCCAGCAGTTCGCTAGCCTCCAGCGGGTTGGGAGTTGGGTTGCGGTCTTCAAGCTGAGCGATGTTGGCTAATATGGCTTGCTTATCAATAGGACTTGCAAGAATTCCTCGATTTTTTCCGGCGATCGCATTTAAAAGTTCTGTTTTAATTAGCATGAGATGCGATAAAGTGGTGCGTAAGATTTGTAGCTTGACCTAGATATAGCGTTTAGAAGGGGATTAAGTTGGCTTCAGCAGTCACATCTATATCTTCAGCTTGTTCAAAACGCTATTGATGTTTTAAGACGTGTGTGTTATTCACATGACCAGGATGGGGTAATCCTAACGGAGTTTTGCCGTTGCTAGCCAGGTTAAGTTCGGACGTCCGCCATCTAGATTGATAGAAATTCTTGATTTTTGTTCACGAATTGTATCGATCTGACGTAATCTACTAGTGTCGAGCTAGCTCGACCAGAGACTCAGATTTGCGTGTTGCGGCCTCGCGTTTGATTCCCGAAGCAGAAAACGCAACACATCGCTAAGATTAACATCTACCCTTTTTATTGATTAACAATTCTGCACATGTACAATCCTGCGCTTAGAGAACAACCTCGCGAAGAACCCGCTAAAGTGATTCCGCCAACGCAAGGGGAGTCTATTCTTGACTGGCTTGAACGTACGGGGCGGCTGTTAGAACGCGAAAGCAGCGACACGTATTATGGTGACGATGAAGCTGAGATCAACGATCTCATGGCTGGTGAGGATGATAGCTACGACGATGATGATGATGACGACATGCTAGAAGTTGACGACTAGCGGTTCGTGACTCATGTGTGGTGTGGAGTGAGATAAGCAATTGTGGATGCCAAGATTTTTATCAATGATGTAAGAGGCGTGACGGGGCGAGGATTATTCCTCATCCTGGCCGCCTCTTTGACCTGTGCTGCCCTTGCGCTGGACTGGTCAGCAGGTACTCTCTTTCAAGGTGGAGCCTCACTGACGCTCCCATTTCTGGTAACCGCGATCGCGACGGTAGCGTTGGGATACCAGGTCATTCCAATGCTGAGAGCACTCAAAGCGGGGCAATTTATCCGCGAAGATGGGCCAAAGTCTCATCACCAGAAAGCGGGCACACCGACCATGGGCGGCATTTTCTTTGTGCCAACGGCTGTGGCGATCGCCATTCTTTGGTCAGGTTTTGCTCCTGATGTTTTAGCGGTGAGCGCGTTAACCCTTGGCTATGCCGCGATCGGCTGGTTAGATGATTGGCAAATTTTGCGCCGTCGATCGAATAAGGGAATTTCGCCACGCATGAAGCTGTTGCTGCAAATCGCGTTTGGCGGCCTGTTTTGCCTGTGGGCATTGACAACTCAATCTGCGGAGTTAACCACGCTTGTCCTACCGCTGGGCTTAACTCTTCCCCTAGGCGGATTATTCTGGCTGATCGGCTGGTTTGCCCTGGTTGCTGAAAGTAATGCCACAAACTTAACCGATGGTTTGGATGGCCTTGCTAGTGGTACAGCAGCGATCGCCCTCATGGGACTAGCGGTATTGGTTGCGCCTACCTCAGCGGGACTGATGATTTTTTGTGCGGCGATGAGTGGAGCGTGTGTCGGATTCCTGGCTCACAACCGTAACCCAGCACGGGTGTTCATGGGAGACACGGGGTCGCTAGCGCTTGGGGGTGCTTTAGCCGCCACTGCGTTGCTGAGTCAGCATTTGTTTGGTCTCTTAGTGCTTAGCGGATTGTTTTTTGTCGAAACTCTTTCAGTGATTGCTCAGGTAGGCTATTACAAAGCCACCAAGGACGAGCATGGAGTTGGTAAGCGATTGTTTAAGATGGCTCCTCTCCATCACCATCTAGAATTAATCGGCTGGACCGAAACGCAAATTGTGGCTCGGTTCTACCTCATTAGTGCCGCGTTGGCGATCGCCTATCTAACCCTGATCGCTTAAGTGAAGGCTTCACAACCTACTTAATCTCCAACCTCCACCCGCAAAAATGCCCTCTGAGCCAGCCTCAGGGGGCATTTGCGTTATGATCGACCTGTCGCGATTAGAGAGGGCATCCATGCCAGATTTGAGTGCAGCACTGCCTACATTTGTAATTACCCTGCGAGAAGGCGTAGAAGCGTCCCTCGTCGTGGGCATTGTGATGGCGTACTTGCAAAAAGCGCAGCGCACCTCGTTGTACTCCTGGGTGTACGGCGGAATCGCAGCGGGTCTCCTAGCGAGCGTTGCCGTAGGCTGGATATTCCTCAGCGTGCTACAGTCCTTAGAAGCATCCAATGCCACCTACGCTCCGATTCTCAAAGCGGCTTTAGAGGGGAGTTTTAGCCTCATTGCGGTAGGGCTACTGAGCTGGATGCTGGTGTGGATGACCCGACAGGCCAGATCCCTAAAATCCGACGTTGAGGCCGCTGTAAATTCGGCCTTAGAGCGATCGCCCGATCAGAGTTCGCACATTAGCATTGCCGCCGGAAGCAGCATCTTAACGTTGGTGTTAATCGCGGTACTGCGGGAAGGGTTTGAAACCGTTGTCTTTATCGCGGCCCAGTTCCAAGAGGGATACGTACCGATTTTGGGTGCGATCGCAGGCTTGATCGGAGCCGTCGGCATTGGCATTTTGTTGTTCAAGCTAGGCGTCAAAATTAATCTGCGACTGTTCTTTCAGGTGATGGGCGTCCTGCTGCTGCTGATTGTGTCCGGTCTTGTTGTGACGACCCTACGCCATGCCGATCGCGCCATTGCCCTGCTTAGCCAAACAAATCCAGCGTGGAGCCAGGCATGCTTCAGCCAGGACTCTTGCATTCTTGGGTTTCGGGTCTGGGATGCTAGCGCCGTACTGCCCGATCGCCAATTTCCCGGACTCCTCCTCAAAGCCTTCTTCGGCTACACCCAAAACCTATACCTTGTACAGGCGATCGCCTACCTCGTATTTCTAATCAGTATTGGAGGGCTATATTTTCAAAGCTTGACGGGCGGGCAACCTAGAAAGGCAAGCCAGGAAAGCCGCCCTGTGTCAGAAATTGCAGCGCCATCCCGCTCAGAGACGTAAGGAAGTTTAAGAAGTTCGGACGGCCTGCGGTCACTTCAACTTCCCCTGCTTCTTTATAAGCTGTCGCTAAGGCGATGAGTTGTTGTGATACCTCCTGCCCCTGTTGGCTGTTAGCCGTCAAATACAGTTGGTTGGATAAGGTGGCATCCGCGATCGCCCCATCGGGGTCGCCCATCCGGTAGCGGGCGATCGCTCGGGCTAACACTGCATTTGCAAAGTCCGGCTGAGCCTCATAGGCCTGAGTATAGTAATCAATTGCGCCTTGATAATTGCCTCGACGGGATTCCACCATTCCCCACATATACAGCTCTTGAGGCGTTAGGGCTGAGGGGGGTAATCCCACCGCACCTACCATCACCGTACCTTCAAACACAGTGCCATCGATAATGGCGTCCGTAAAATACGCTTCGCGCAGATCCGCTCCAGCGAAATTTGTGCCAGTCAAATCGGCCTCTGACAAATCGGCACCCAAAAGCGTTGCTCTCGATAGATCAGCGCCACTCAGATCTGCCCCTCGCAAGTCAGCCCGGCTTAAATTGGCACCCCGTAAATCCGCACTGCTGAGGTCAACACCCTCTAAATTTCCATGTACCAGCCCCGCCCGATTTAAGTCGCATCCTTGACATTCCCGCGTGTTCATGAGCTGTTGCAGATCCTCAAGATTTTCAGCACGGGCAGGCACAGCAAACCATGCCAGAAGCGATATCGCAGCGACTGAGGCAGAAATTGTACCGATGGATTGAATATTCGTTTTCCTCATAGGTCAAACTATGCCCTCAATGGCATTATCTGGTTTGATGGTGAATCTTACGCTAGGCTCCAAGCCTAAAGTAGTAATCACCCTAAAGCTAATGGGTTAGACTGCTTTCATAATGCTTACTTGTTGCCCATTGTAACGACGAAAAGGCACAACATACAGCTTTACTATAGTTTGGCAGCGCTACAGCTAGATGATCCCTAGTAATTCACAATTATTATCGCTATTCTAGTGAGCATTGCAGCCTTGAGCTTGCAAAACCGTATTCGGGAGCCGCGCAATGCTTGACTCCCAAGCCGAAGCTTGTGTATGAGTTAGCCTGTAAGGAATATAGGATAGAGCGATCCTTGTAACACTGTGAGCGATCGCTCAATTGCCATCGTTGGTACTACGGTGCGACATAAACATGTAGGTCGATGTATCCTCCAAGATTGACCGAGCAGTATCAGCGCTCTCGTCAGTTTTCGCCGACGCTGTTGTATTTGCCTCAACGGACGGGGCAAGCGGAGCAGTTGGCGGCGCATCAACAATGCTAATTTTACTCAGCATTACATCGGAAAGCCTTCCCATCTCGCGGAGAGAATCGCACTCGAAAAACGTGAAGGTAAAGCTGCCCAAACGAACGCGATCGCCCTCCTGGAGCAAGATATGATGACGGATGGCTTCTCCATTCACATAGGAACCATTGCTGCTACCCAGGTCAACGAGGTAAAAGCCTTCGCCGTCAATGTACTCAATCGCAGCATGCACCCGCGACATGCGAGAGTCGCGAATCGGAATTGCAACGTTCCGAGAATCGCGCCCAATCGTCCAAATATTTTGACCTTGGGTCAGTGCTTGAGTTTTATGTCCCACTAAGTTGGTTACCAGTAAAACCTGCTGTTCTATCACCATGCCCTGGATAAATGGGATCGTAGAAATGTGGACAAATTGGCTACCCGTAGTCTCTAGACTGAGAATTTCATCCAGTAATCCACGATTTTGTTCGTACAAGCGTAGGAAAACTTGATACAAACCGAGGCGCTGGGTGATTTCTAAATCTTCGGAGGAATTCAGTGCACTCAGAAAATCACTGTTCAAAAAGTTTGAATCCATCATACATACACAGCGTTAATCGAATTTTCTCCCGGTTTCCTATCAATAACCAGGCATATAGCGTGCAGACAGCTAACAAGATTTAAGAGTGATGGAAGACTTCCCTGGATTCGCAATGTACACCTGATTACACCAAAGGGGCTTTCAAGCTTTCGTCTTAAATCCAACGGCCGTAGCGCTAAGCTATCCAAGATAAAGGAAAAGTTACACAGACTTTACTAACTACCATAGGCTTTCTCCCCCCCTTTATAAAACCGCATAAATACTGGTACACCCACGCAGAGAACGTTGAGCGACCAGAACATCCGCGCTATGGGCATCGGTTTTGAATCCTTTGTGCAATTTCGCATGAATCGCCGCCGCGTCGAATTATTGAACTACGCAAGTCCTAAGCGTTCATACCAACATTTAGGAATGGCTCTTACCCTATAGATTGCCGCAAAAAGTGCAGCAATTCCCGATTAACAGTCTGCGGTGCTTCTTGCTGGATCCAGTGACCGCAGTGGGACACCAATTTAAGTTCTAACGGGGCAGCCACTAGAGTTTCAAATCCTCGAACCAAATCATGGCTGAGCAGCGAATCCTCTTCACTCCACAAAATTAGGGTTGGCATCTGAACCGGATCGGGCGATCGCCCAATCAGTCTGAATAGCGACGGTGGCGCAAACAATTGGCGATAGGCACTGAGCGCCGCTGCAATCACCCCTGGCTTTTCCAATGCCGCTTGGTATATTTCAGCATCCGTAGCCGTAAACGCCCCCTTGCGTACAGACTGATCCTGGAATAGTGCCTTAACAATTCGATGAAGATTTTGACGAATGACCCATTCAGGCAATCCTGGAAGCTGGCACGCCAGTAAGTACCAACTGCGGCGAAGCTGATCCATATTACTCGCTAGCTCTTGGACAAACTGCCGGGGATGGGGCGCATTCAAGACCGCGAGTCGATGCACCATATTTGGGAATCGCTGCGCCATATTCCAAGCCAGAGTCCCGCCAAAGTCATGACCCACAAGATATGCCTTTTGATAGCCCAGATTTTTGATGAGTCCCTGGATATCCCGCGTCAGGGTGTCTAAGTCGTACCCAGTTTTGGGCTTATCTGAATCGTTATACCCCCGGAGATCAGGCACAACCACCTTAAAGTGCCGGGCCAGATTTGGAATTTGTCGCCGCCACGAATACCAAAACTCCAGAAACCCGTGGAGCAGGATCACTAACTCTCCCTCGCCCTGAGTCACGAAATGTAGGCGGATATCGTTGGTTTCAATGTATTGGTGTTGCCAGGTTAAGCATTGAACAGCCATAAGATTTGAGGCGGGAGACGAAGGAAAGTGTAGGACATCCAAAAGATTCGGACGCTGCTTATTTCACGATATCACTTGTAAATCTTCCCGAACTTAGGTGAAATCTACCAAAAACAATTTGCCAATTTTATGGATCAACTATTATCCTGCTTAAGGATTGTGCCAAACAATTAGGTTTAAGTTACGTCCACTTACAAACTAACGGCTGCAAAGGCGTTTCGTATGAAACCTTCTCTATCGTTACTTGCTGTCAGCATCAGTGCGGCGATCGCCCTAAATCCTTTGGGTGCCAGATCGGTACAGGCGGCTTTGCTAGTTGACTCTGCTCCCCGTTCCAGCGCAGACAACAAAGCCAGAATGGCCATTCCAGATCACTCGTCAGATGAGCCGCTAAATTTAATCGACTCTGCCGAGGTAGTCTCAGCATTGAGTCGTGACTCGGTCGTGGTTGCCGATGCCACACTGGCTGCCCAAGACGCGGCTGAGAGTTCAGTCCATGATCAACCGGAGGCGATCGCAGAGACTCGTACGAGCGACGTTACGGGCGATCGCACCGCAGATTCCCCTCTATCACCTGATACGGAATCGGCGGCTATCGATCGGGCAACGGCCGATGATGCACCGACTACAGACGAGACAAGTGACCCAGTGCAAGACCGTCCAGCCGTCGCCGAGGCAGATACCCTAGCCCAAGACGTTCCAGAGAGCAGCAACCTTTCTGACTCTGACCCCAATACCGGTAACAATGAAGGGACTCCTAGCAGAGAGGCTGTGAATGAAACCTTGTATGAACGGCTGTTTCCAAATGAGCAGATCAACCGAGTCGATATACAGGTTGACCCCGATCGCTTAAATGGCTTAACCATCGAAGATTCGTCAGCCGTTTTAGACGCACCCAGCACCGCCCCTCCGGAAGCCTTCGGTCTAGACGCAGAAGATACTCCCGTCTCGGTTCCAGAATATTTAAACTCCCCTGCAAACCCGCTGACTTTTCCAACCCAGCCTGAAGAAATAGAGCTATCTGGAACGCAGCCCATTACGCTCGAACAAGCCATTGAACTTGCTCGACAAAATAGCACGACCCTTCAGGAATCGCTGCTCCAGCTAGAGCAAAGTCAAGCAGCTTTGAGAGAGGCACAAGCGGCTTACTTGCCGACGCTCGATGCAGATTTGTCCATAACGCATCAGGGAACTAACACATTTGCTGAGTTTGCGGAACCCATTGATCCAACGAATCCCTTTGGTGGATCAATTACCGTAACGGACTCGATTTATAACGAAGCCACGACTTTAAACGGTCGACTGACGGTGTCCTATGACATTTTCACATCCGGTCGGCGCTCAGCACTAGTGGCAGCGGCAGAAGAACGAGTACGCCTTCAGGAACTCCAGGTTGAGGTTGTGTCTGAACAATTACGGTTGGATGTTACGCAAGATTACTACGATTTGCAACAGACCGATGAGTTGGTACGGATTGCCGCCCAATCGCTCGAAGAATCGTTGCAGAGTTTGCGCGATGCCCAAGCACTCGAACGAGCCGGGGTAGGAACCCGCTTTGATGTCTTGCAGGCTGAAGTGGAAGCAGCCAACTCCCGACAAGATTTGATTCAGGCACTCAGCGATCAGGAAGTCGCACGCCGACAACTCTCTCAACGCATCAACAGCGCCGAGTCCATCGATTTATCTGCAGCCGATCCGGTGGATATTGCTGGGTATTGGGATATTTCCTTGGAAGACAGTATTGCACTGGCGTATCAGAATCGAGCCGAACTCGAACAGCAGTTAGCACAGCGAGATATCAGTGAACAGCAGCGACGGGCGCAGCTTTCGGCCTTGGGACCTCAACTTGCCGCTTTTGCCCAATACAACTTCTCTGATTTACTAGACGAAACCGAAAGTCCAGGGAATGATTTAGAAACCTACGCGATTGGTCTACAGGCAAACATCCGCTTGTACGACGGTGGTGCGGCGCGGGCAGCGGCACGGCAAGAAGAGTTGAATATGGCACTTGCGGAAAATGCATTTGAAGATACAAAGCGACTAATTCGCTTTCAGGTCGAACAGTCCTACTCCACCATGCGCTCTAACCTCGAAAATATTCAAACCGCATTGCTAGCTGTTGAAACGGCTACTGAAGCCCTCCGATTGGCGCGCTTGCGGTTCCAGGCTGGGGTAGGTACTCAGACCGACGTGCTTCAGGCTCAGACCGATCTGACCCGTGCAGAGGTGAATCGCCTACAAGCAGTATTGGGATACAATCGAGCCTTAGCCCAGCTTCAGCGCTCGGTCAGTAACCTGCCGGATAGCGACCTCAGCGATCGCCCCTGAACGACTAATCTGAGCAATTTCCCAAGAAACGACAGGACAGGGAAGGGGTTGAAAGCCTTTCCCTGTCTTGATCGTTTATGGATTAACGCTCGTTACTCAGCGGGACTAGGGTGCCGGGGTTTCAACATCTGGCCCATAGGTTTGGATGAGGGGCGCATCGGCAAAGTCTCCTAGCCCTACAGAGGTTAGGAGGGATGTCCACTCATTGGCGATCGCCGCATCGGTTGGATTGTCTCGATACTGGGTCGCCAATGCCGCTAGGGCATCGTACCACACGCCGTTTTGGGCGTAGATATTAGCGCGATCGCCCTCCGTTACCGTAGCCAACTGTTCCTGCATAGCCGGATCAGGATCGACCCGTTGAAGCCAGCCCGTAGTAAACAGATCCCCGGATCGATCCTGGGTATCACAGACCAGCGAGAACACCCACTCATAATTCTGATTCGGCTCGAGAGGCGGCAGATCCGCCGTTTCTGGAAGGCTGAGGCTCAAAATTCCAGAGGTGCCCACAAGCTGAAATGTAGTGTAGTAAATCTCATTACCCGCCTCATCGTACAACACAAATTCTGCTGCCTGAGCTGGCACATCTGGCACAAACCAGAAGAAAGTGGGATAGGGCGAAACAGTTTCACCATAGCTGTTTTCAGGCACGAGTGCCATGAGCGGTTGGGTGCTATTTAAACACTCACCGCGAGTCCCTCCGCCTTCGCGACGACCTGGAATGCCAATATTATCGGGAGGTATAAATTGAGCAAAGGCGGAAAGGGTTAGGTTACTACCCAACCACAGACCGAGGGTTGTGAGCAGGGTTGCCGTAAGTTGAGTTGAGACGCGGGAACGGTAAGACATAGGACTAAAACGTTAGTTCTGAGTGATGAGTTTGTGTTGATTCACTGGATCGGACGATGCCTTACGTTAACTATGGCTCAAGCAACCGTCTTTTCCCACACCCCTGATTCATGCTTAGACTATCGAAGCGCTTTTTTCTCAGTCGATAAACCGATTAACCATCTCGGCTTGGACGAACGCTGATTATTTGCCTCTTTCCGCTTGCGATTACGCCGTTTACAGCTCAGCACCAAGGGGGGATATGGGGATCAGGCGCTAACTTGCATTGGAGAAACGTTCGCCGCTTTGGAGGGGGTCTCCGACGAACGGAGGCTTGTATGTATGTAGATTCAGCAGCACAGGGTTTAGTTCCGCGAAAATTTAAAGTTTTTGTACAGGTTTTGAAATGTCCGTTTGAGGGGAAGGCGCGATCTCCGGATTGGGATCAGGGGCGATCGCCGAGGCATACCCCAGGACCTGGTAGACATTCAACGCCATTTGTTTGCCCTTTAGGGTGAGCGCCCCCCACGGTTCTACCACGACGTAATCGGCCACATAGTCCAGGGTTTCATCACTAATAAGAATCCGACATAGGGACACCTGAAGTTCCTTGTGGCAACTCTCCAGACGGGACGCAACATTCACACTATCGCCAATAATGCCGTATTCCAACCGATCGCGACTGCCCACGCTACCCACCACCACATCTCCGGTAAAAATGCCCACTCGCATCGGTGGCGTCGGCAGTTGACGATCCTGCCAGGACTGATGCAATGCCTGAAGGCGATCGCCCATATCCAAGGCGCAGTCAACGGCGTGGCGAGCGTTTCTCGCGATGTGCTCTGGTGATTCGGCCTCGATCGGAACTCCAAAGGCCGCCATTAACCCGTCCCCAGTAAATTTATTAACGATGCCGCCGTGCTCTTGAACGGCGTCGGTCATAGCCTCTAAAAATTCGTTGAGCCACTGCATTAAATCTTCAGGAGCCATCAATTCGGCAATGTTGCTAAAGCCAGCGATGTCGATGAATAAAATACTGGCGGTTAGCCGTTGTCCGGGGAGTTTGCCCGCCCGAATCAGGCGATCGCGATTTTGCCAAAGTGCCTGCGCCACTTCAGGAGAGGTACTTTGGCCGAGGAGCGTCATCACCATTTGGTGTTGCTGATGAGCGGTGTAGGAGCGGTATACCACGACGCCGCTGGCCGTCAACAGCAAGGCCAAGGTCGGAGCAACCACAGGTAGCCAACTATGCCCCAAGAACAAAACCAGCCCTGCCCCAATCGGCAGCACCATCAGCCCCAAACTCACAACACCGAGGGTTAGCGGATGACGCATCGCCCAGGCGATCGCCCCACCACTTACCGCCCACGCAAACATCCACAGAATCTCGATCCAGCCAGGGGCAACCCAAATCAGCGATCGCTCGGCCAACGCTGCACTGATGAGCTGACTGGCAATTTGAGCATGGACATCGACTCCCGTCATCAGATAGTCTGCAGCTTCTCCGGCACTGTAGGGCGTGTGGAACAAATCTTTGCCGCTGGGAGCCGCATTCCCAATCAGCACAATCTTGTCGCGCACCCAGGCTGGATCAAAATCACCGTCTAGCACTTGGGTAAACGTGAGCCGATGACTGATCGTCCGTGACCGATAGTTGAGGAGCACTTGGTAGCCCGCAGAATCCATGTGGTGATACGCCCCGTAATCAGAGGTAAGCGGGGTCAACGTCGTTTCTCCAAGCGCCAGATAGTCAGGATTGATCACGCTCGGTTTTGGCAAAATCCCTTCGTCTTCCAAGTACCGCAGCGCTAAGCGCAGCGAAAATCCATAAAACGTTTCTCCATCGGTACTGGCAAACAGCAGCGCTCGGCGCACAACGCCATCGGGGTCGATGGGAAGATCATTGAACCCGATGTTATCAGCACTGACAGGCGGAGGTGGGATGGTGTCTTCTTCGGAGTTGCCGAGTTTGGTGATGACCACTGTTGAGGTGGTTTGAAGGGTATCTAAAAAATCAGCAGTTCCAGGTTCTTGGGGTAAATCGCGGTAGAGATCTAGGCCGATCACACGCGGCTCGTAGGGGGCGATCGCATTGAGCAAATCGGTCAAGACTTGATCGGAGGGGGTCGCTCGCTGCTGGGTGCGAATATCTTCTTCCGTGAGGTTAATAGTCACAATCCGGGGATCGACTCCCAGATCGGGCACTTGGCGATACATCCAATCGTAGGTACGCAGTTCTAAGTCTTGCAACAGCCCCGCTCTGTTCAAGGCTGCCAAGGAAGCCGTTGCCGCACACGCCATACCAACCACAATCGTCCCATTGTTGATCAGGGTGCGCCATTGAGGAGGGGCTAGAGAGATTCGCTTTCGCCAAGACAGAGGATTCACAGCGCCATTTATCCAGACTTCACTAGGATGCGGCGATCGCCCCGTCGGCGATTCCGCAATGTACTACAGACCTACAGCAGCAAACCCACCGTTCCCGATCCGTTCCTTCGACGCCAGGAATTGAAGCGTTACAGCGATCGCTGACCCTAGGTGGGTTGATAGTTAGCCCAAGCGGATAGACACCGTTGGCTATGGCGTAGATGGCAAACCTCATTCTGAATCTAGTATGCCCATCTCTAGCAATTTTCAACGTAAGCGATTGTGCATCAATATAACCGCCCCACCATTGCTTGTCTGCCCATCTTTTGACTCTATCGAAATCTGACCTAGGGGTCGGCAGTCACTCCGGTGATTCGAGGAATTCTTGAGTTTCCTGAACCGCTGCTTGCATGGCTTGTTCTGGCGTGAGGCGATCAGTTAACGCCGCGTGCAGATAGCGCTGCAAAATGGCCGAAACTTCAGTGTACTGAGGAATGGCTGGACGCAGAGCGGAGGATTGAATGAAGGGCAATAACTCTGGGTAGTAGTCGTATTGCTTCACCACTTGGGGATCGGTGTAGAGCGATTTGCGCGAGGGCAAATACCCCACTTCCAGCACAAGCTGACGCTGGGCTTGCCGACTGGTAAAAAACTTGACGAATTCCCAGGCCGCGTCTGGATGGCGGCTCGTTTTGACGATGCTCAGTCCCCATCCCCCCTGGCATCCGTGGCTTTGTTGTCCGGCGGCGTGCACCATGGGTCGAATGCCCACTAAACCCCGAACCGGGGAATCCGTAGAGTTAATCGTTGCCCAGGTTTCCGTCCAATTTCGCAGGAACACCGCTTCCCCTTGTTGGAATAGACGATAGGCTTCCTCCTCACTGTAGG
>JACYMB010000117.1 GCA_015272205.1 Synechococcales cyanobacterium T60_A2020_003
AGAGCGATCTGGGGAAGCCCGCGCTCTACCCGATAGGGTGAGCGTCGGGAGGATGTCACATGCAATGGGATCTAATGATGGGTTCACTGGTGTTTCGGAATGCATAAATTCCTATGGAGAATTTGAAAGTTGTCGTCATCGGCGCAGGCATTGGGGGATTGACAGCAGGTATTGCCTTAACCCAAGCGGGTTAAGAGGTCGAAATTTACGATCGCGTTCCAGATCTGCGACCCGTTGGCGCTGGGATTTCGCTCTGGTCGAATGGCGTGAAGGTTTTGAACCATCTGGGTTTGGGTAAGCAGATCGCCCAGATTGGGGGAGAAATGAATCGCATGGAGTATCGCACAAAAATGGGTGAGGTACTAAATTTTCTATGGTCTACTCTCTACACGACATTAATCAGATGAGTCAAGATCAGTTTGTGCAAGTCTTTGGCTCTATTTTTGAACATACCCCGGCGATCGCCGCTCAAGCCTGGGAACAACGACCCTTTGAGATCGTTGACGATCTCTATCAGGCGATGATAACCGTGGTCGATGGACTATCTGCTGATCGGAAACTTGCCCTTGTGTGTGTCCATCCGGATTTGGGCAGCAACGCGAAAATAGCGAAGGCCTCCGTGCAAGAGCAAAGCAGCGCCGGACTGGATCGCCTCAGTCCGGCAGAGTACGAACGCTTTCAACGCCTGAATCAAGCCTACAAAGAGAAATTTAAATTTCCGTTCATCATTGCCGTTCGCAATCATACCAAAGAGAGTATTCTTGCCGCCTTTGAGGAACGGCTGAACTCCGACCCTGCGACCGAACTTCAGCAAGCCCTGACCGAGATCAAGGCCATTGCAAAATTTCGCCTGGAAACCATATAACGTTTCGCCAACATAGAGGTGCGATCGCAAAGTTCCATGTTAGTGTTCTGGTTGTGCGTGATGTCGTTGGATCAGGTCATTCGCCTCAGCCCATCGAGATCGGCTCTCTGTCCTGTGTTGATTTGGAAGGAGTCCCTATGAGCTATCGCATGGATCGCCGTGCCTATGCGGAAACCTATGGCCCCACCGTGGGCGATCGCGTCCGTTTAGCCGATACCTCTCTCATCATTGAAGTCGAGCAAGATTTTACAACCTACGGTGATGAAGTGAAATTTGGCGGGGGCAAGGTCATTCGGGATGGCATGGGGCAATCGCCAATTTCCAACGCCGAGGGAGCCGTAGATGTTGTCATTACCAATGCTCTGATTCTGGACTGGTGGGGGATTGTAAAGGCTGACATTGGTATCAAAGATGGACGGATTTACAAAATTGGCAAAGCCGGAAACCCCTATATTCAAGACAACGTTGACATTATTATTGGCCCTGGAACTGAGGCGATCGCCGGAGAAGGCATGATCCTCACAGCGGGCGGCATTGATGCCCACATCCACTTTATTTGTCCTCAGCAGATTGAAACGGCGATCGCCTCAGGTGTCACCACGATGATCGGCGGCGGAACGGGGCCAGCCACCGGAACCAATGCCACCACTTGCACACCGGGGCCGTGGAATATCTATCGCATGCTGCAAGCTGCCGATGCCTTTCCGGTGAATCTTGGCTTTTTAGGAAAAGGCAACAGTGCCCAACAACCGGGACTGATTGAACAGGTGATGGCAGGGGCGATCGGCCTAAAGCTCCATGAAGACTGGGGAACCACTCCAGCAGCGATTGATACCTGTCTCAGTGTGGCGGATCTCTACGATGTGCAGGTGGCGATTCACACCGATACCTTGAACGAAGCTGGATTTGTTGAAGATACGATCGCCGCTTTTAAGGGACGAACCATCCATACCTATCACACTGAGGGAGCCGGAGGCGGACACGCCCCCGACATCATCAAAGTCTGTGGCGAAACCAACGTACTGCCCTCCTCAACCAATCCGACTCGACCCTACACGGTCAACACCTTGGAAGAACACCTGGATATGCTGATGGTGTGCCACCACCTCAGCCGTAGTATTCCCGAAGATGTCGCCTTTGCCGAGTCCCGCATTCGCCGCGAAACGATCGCCGCTGAAGATATCCTCCACGACCTGGGAGCCTTTAGCATGATTGCCTCCGACTCCCAGGCGATGGGGCGGGTCGGTGAGGTGATTATCCGCACCTGGCAAACGGCGCACAAAATGAAGGAGCAACGGGGTGCCCTATCCGGCGACAGCGATCGCAACGACAACACCCGTGCCAAGCGTTACATCGCTAAGTACACGATCAATCCTGCGATCACCCACGGCATTGCCGATCACGTTGGGTCTGTGGAGGAAGGAAAACTCGCGGATCTCTGTCTATGGCGACCCGCCTTCTTTGGCGTGAAACCGGAACTGGTACTGAAAGGTGGCATGATTGCCTGGGCACAAATGGGCGATGCCAATGCGAGTATTCCCACCCCGCAACCGGTACACATGCGTCCGATGTTCGCCAGTTTTGGAGGGGCGATCGCCACTACTTCATTAACCTTTGTCTCTAAGGCATCCCTGGCGCAGGGAATTCCTGGTTATCTCAAGCTCCAGAAAGCTGCCGTCGCCGTATCCAATACGCGCAATATTGGCAAGCAGGACATGAAGCTTAACGACTATCAACCGCATATGGAAGTAGACCCAGAAACCTATGAGGTACGAGCAGATGGTGAATTGCTCCTCTGTACGCCTGCCAAGGTGCTCCCGATGGCGCAACGATATTTTCTATTTTGAGGGGTGAGACCATTGCCACAACAGACGGCTAGGGGCGGGTTTAGCCGATAGCTCCCGGCAGATGCCAATGTAAAGGGCAGAACCCGCCCGTACAAAGAGTGGGGGTCAAGGCTGTATCTTCTGTCCTAATGTGTTCTACAACCTATCGCGTTTATGGAATTCCTCTTCGTACTGGTTTTTAGACACTAGATTTGAGAGGTTCTGAGGTAAACCCATGACGCAAATTTTTCTGTTCATCCTGTTGGGTATCGCTGCAGGGTTCATCAGTGGACTCATTGGGATCGGGGGTGGCGTGATTATCGTACCCACCCTTGTATTTGTATTTGGGCTATCGCAACACATGGCGCAGGGGACAACTCTGGCGCTGCTAGTTCCACCGATTGGATTACTGGGAGCCTGGACGTACTACCGTGAGGGATATGTGGATATCCGCATTGCGATCTGTATTTGCGTGGGCTTCGTCATTGGTAGCCTATTTGGGGCACGGCTAGCAACCTACATCCCGAATATACTCCTGGAGCGGATATTTGGGGGAGCCATGCTGATGATCGCGCTAAAAATGATGATGGGACGCTAAATGCTATCGGTCAATGCATCGGTTGAAATGGAGACAGATTATATTTGAACATCGCGTAATGTTCGAACATAATGTGTTGCATCCAACTGTAGATCCCACCTTTCGCACGTTCAACTGGCACAAGAGGATTTAGTTCCGTCTTCAACAAAGCAAGTAGTAACGCCGACAAGCGGAGCTGAAAAATTGGAGGATTCGAGAGCGATCGCTGTTCAGCCTGCTTGCGCTCCTGGCTTTCAACCACAAACCAGCGTTGCTGAACACCGCCATAGGCACAACACACACTGGCGATTCGATACCTCTCCAGTTTTGGCATCTGAAACGCAGCCTCTGACACTTGGTTGACCAACTCGGAGGCTGCCTTAAGTGTTAACGGTACTCGCGTAAGCCACCGTAATCCGGAAAACTGCTGTATGGAAAGGGAAGAAACTCTTACCAGATTCTCTTTACGGTTTTAGAAGATCAGGATGAATCTATTGTTCGGATTCTTCATATCCGACATGCGGCACAGCAAACCATTGGTGAAGCTCCAGAAGCCCTGAATGAGCTTTAACAAGATTTAGCCGTAAAGCATAGAGTTCCGCCTTATGATTTAGCTTCTCCGTGAAAGCCCCGCACTCTGCCGAAGGCGAGTGTCGGGATGAAAGCGGGGCGGTTGCGAGTCCCCCTTGCAGCTATGCCAAGCAATCGCGGGGCGGCGGAGAGGGGAGACGAGCAAACCGCCAGCCTGGTATAATTGGCTAAGCATCGCAGGGTTGATTTCCCCTGATAGGTACGCTTTCGACCGACAACTGGAGTTGACCGACCCGTAGGCCTAGGCCGCAAGTCTCCCGTTTCCAAGGTTGCAATAGAGAGCATTTTTGAAACAGCACAGCAAACCTCCTTGGTGGAAAAAATTGTCAACAGTGGGGCTGGGCGTCTTCCTCACTATAAAAAGCTCGAACCCGGTAACCAGTGGTAGAACACTTCCGGTGGGAGAAGCCCGCACCGTATGTTTGCATCGGTGTCGGGAGTACGTCACAAGTGTTTGGGAACACAAAAATCTAGGACATCATAAATGCATCCAACTCATCCACAGTATGAATAATTTTGGAAGTAGGGACTCTGTATTCGATAGCCAAATCAACGCTTGCCTGAAGTCTAAGCGCTGTGTTTCGAGTGACATCAAATGCAGCATCCGTTAAATTTCCTAAACGCTCATACGCGATCATGATGCTTGCAACTACATCTCGATAGGTTTGATCAATTCTGTCTAGGCATCGATTGTAGTATTCAGTTAATCGTTGTTTTAATTTCTCAGACTCTTCACCTAAGTATTTTTTGCCAAAATCAATAACCATTCGACCTGCAATAGAACCTACAACTGCTCCAACAACAGGTATCGGAATAAGAGTTTGTCCAACCGCAGTACTAATCGCTACAAGCGCAGATTCTGCACAGACAATTTGCCCTAGCTCTAGAAACTCATCAGCGGTAATTTCTCCCTTCACGTATTGTTTGCCCAAATTGGCGATCGCAAAATTGGCACTAACGACAGCGCCTGCAAAGGGAGCTGACAAATCGGCGAAGTTGGTCAAAGCATAGATTGCTGCTCCCGAAATTCCGCCCGTCACTCCGCCTTGCAACCCAGCGATTCCCACATCTTGCCAATCTGCTTGTGTAAAATCCCCTTTGAATGGGTTTTTACCTTCTTTCCATTTTTCATACAGCTTGAAGGTAACTTTGAAGCCTGCTCCAACGCCTGCACCAATTGCAGAAACACGAGCCATCTCCCCAAAACTAGGCTGATGTTCTACCTGAATGTCACTTTTAAGTTTGTCGTTTTCACTTTTCAAATCAGCTTCATGACGATCAAGAGTTTTGTGAACTTCACCCTGCTGAACTTCAGCATAGGTTGACATACTGGGCTTAACGACTTGCTCAAATGGCTTTCCTGACAACTGTTCGATTTCACGAATTTTCGCCTGAATCCCATTAATCGATTTTTGGGAAAGCGGACTACCATCTTGTAGTAAACCTTCAACGGACTGCCCTCTAGCGATCCGCTGCATGATTTCATATTGATCCTTTGGGACATGATAGTAGGAATTATCCCGCCCAAAGTAATTGTGTTTCTGCAGGTGTTTCAGAACATGATCTAAATTGCTACCTGTCCCTTTAATAAACTTTGCTTGTACATCGATACCTGAAATTTGATAATCAGCAGAAGAAAATCGCTCAGAACCTCCAAGCCATCTTGCGGTTGGTAATTGCCGATTTAACAAGTCACGTGCATTGCGAATACCAACTTCTACTATTTCAGCAATTTCACCGTGCTTAGTTTTCTCACTGCCTAAAAGCCTTTCAGGAGTGCCAATCTTTCCTTCCACCCACTTTATCTGCTTCAATGCTTGAAGTAAGGCATTATCTTGCTGACTCAGGGATCGAGCTAACTCTTGATCACGGCTGACATTTCCAGCTCTAACCAATTCTGCAATGATCTGGATTGTCTGATGAATATTTTCTTTCATGAGATGTTAGGCTCAAGCGATTTTTTTATTCAAAAGCATCGACAAAGATTCGATGTTGTTAATCAACGCGGCAAGAGTCTCCTTTTGGGATCTCGTAAAGCTTTTGTAGTCTTTTGGAGCGTTGTTGACAAGTTCTTTCAGTTGATTCCGCACACCATCGACGTGTTTTTGAGTCAGTTTTAGGAGTTCATCTATTTCTCTTGACGCTGCCTGTAACTTAGCAGTATCGCTTTTCACGCGTACTGTTTCCTGAGTAGCTTTCTCTGCAACGTCAGCATTTTTCTTGCTGGCAAGAAATAATCCTCCTGCCAAAGCAACACCACCAATTGTCCAGCCAACAGGGCCAGCAAGAGCTAGTAACGCGTTACCCGCAGCCATACCCCCACCCCCTGCTGCAAGAGCACCGCCACCTAACCAAGCCAACGCAGCATTGGTAGCTGCTGCACCAGACAAAGCTGAAATCGCTGTACCTGTAGAGGCTGTGCCAAATGTTGTCGCAATTGCCATAGCGGCTGTTGGACCAAAAGCAGCTACTCCGACCCCTGCGGCTGCACCTGCACCTGCCACGGAGCCACTAATCTGTTCATGTTTCCGAGATTCAAGCTCAATTTCTCTGGCTAGCTCAGTGAATCGAAAATATTCTGCTTTAAATTCCGAGATAGACTTATCAAACTCTTTTGGTGAATTTGCTAGCGCGCTAATGTAGCGTTCACACAGTTGAATGACTTGGTCTGCCGTGGACTTCCGTTTTTGATACAAATCTCCCGACTTGTCGGTAACGACTTTGAATGCATGCTCATATGCTTCAACCGCTCTCTTCAGCGCTTCTAGCGCTTCCTTTTTCAATCCACTATTCAGCATAAGACGACTCGATGATGATGCAAGGGCAAGACTTAGACTGTATTGTTTGAGTTAATTGTATATACTGCGGGAAAGCCAGAGTTCAGGAAAATCACTGAAAGAAGATCAAGGAAATCTGACGAATTTCGGTCAAAGTGCTTAGAGTTCCGTGTTTATGATTGGGTGTGTTGCATTTCTATTGGATGGAGTCCTGTTGCGATGCTTTGGTAAGCAATTGGCATCCATTCCCGCTAGTGTAGACTATCACTTAAATAGGCTCAGATTTTCTATGCGCCATCGGCCCATAAGTTCGCTACAATCTAGGCCTGATCCCTGTTTTACTCAGGCGATCCAGTACGTGACAAGGAGCAATGAACGTGGTTAAAATTGTCAGCTGTCAATCTCTCGGTATTCAGCCCGTCTATGACATTGGCGTTGAACACGACCATAACTTTCTCCTCGCAAATGGTCTGGTCGCCTCCAACTGCTTCAACAAATCCCACTCTACGGCCTACGGCTACGTCACCTTCCAAACAGCGTATTTGAAGGCTAACTATCCCGTTGAATACATGGCGGCTCTGCTCACCGCCAACAGCGACGACCAAACTAAGGTCTACGACTATATCAACGCCTGCGTGAAGATGGGGATTCAGGTGGAGCCGCCCAACATCAACCGCTCCGATATTGACTTCACGCCCGTAGGGGACAGCATTCTCTTTGGCCTATCGGCAGTGCGGAACGTGGGACAAGGGGCGATCGCCCATCTCCTCGAAGCCCGCAATGAGGGAGGAGTGTTCAAGTCGTTAGCCGATCTGTGCGATCGCGTCGATTCCAGAACCGTCAACCGTCGAGCATTAGAAGCCCTGATTCAGTGCGGGGCGATGGACTGCATTAATCCCAATCGTCGCCAGTTGATGCACGATCTGGATCTGGTGCTGGAGTGGGCGCAGTCCCGTGCGAAGGATCGGGAAGTAGGACAGGGCAACCTGTTCGATATGTTGGGGGGCATGGGCAGTGGCACCACCTCTACGTTTGAAACCGCTCCCTCTGCCCCCTCCGTTGAAGATTTTCCCTCTCAGGAGAAGCTGAAGTTAGAGAAAGACCTGCTCGGCTTTTACATTTCTGACCATCCCCTGAAGTCCGTCCAGCAGGCCGCTAAGGTGCTCGCGCCGATTAGCCTGAATCAATTGGCCGAACAGCCCGACAACGTGACCCTGAGTGCAATCGTGATGCTGGCCAGCGTGAAACCTGTCGTGACCAAAAAGGGCGATCGCATGGCAATTGTGCAAATGGAGGATCTAACGGGACAGGTGGAAGGCGTTGTATTTCCGAAGTCCTTTGAGCGCATTGGTCAGTACATTGAAGCGGATGCGCGACTGATGATCTGGGGCAAGGTGGACAGACGGGACGATCGCACCCAGATGATCATTGATGACGCTGAACCTGTAGACGATGTGCAACTGGTAATGGTAGAGCTTTCGCCAGAGGTTGCGGGGGATATCGCCCAACAGCATCGTCTGAAGACGGTTCTGCTGGAACACAAGGGAAGTGACGAGGAGGGCAAGATTCCAGTGATTGCTAAGATTGCCTCCAATGGGCACCGTCGGTTTGTCCGGCTAGGTGCTCAGTTCCGCGTCTCTGATCCGTCGTTGACCGTGAGTGCGCTCAAGTCTGCCGGATTTGCTGCCAGCGCGACCGCGTTAATCAGCCATAACTGAATGGCGCAGAAATATGAGCGCCCGGATCCCCGTTTTTTGAAAAACCGGGGATCTAGGGGATCTAATTTCCTTAGCCTTCCTCCGCAGATTGCGGCACTAGAACCCCATTGAGAAAGATATCCGCGATCCCTTCCGCCATTTCCTGCATCGCGCGGGGGGAGGCGTCCTCCTTCATGATCGTGTCGCGGCTGAATCCGGCTACGGTGAACATGCCGAGAAAGACCTGAGCGACGATGCGGGGATTCATTTGGCGATAGCCCCCCCGATCCATTGCGGTTTGGAAGAAAGCTTCGGCCACATCGGTCATTTTGGAAATCACTTCCGCCTGGATGCGATCGCACAAATCGGGGTGGAACTGCGCTTCTAAAAAGCAAACCCGGAGGAGATCCGCATTGGCGTGGAGATTCATCATGCGACGTTTCATCACCTGGGCGATCGCCTTATAGCTACCCATCTCGCTCAGTTCTGTCAACAAATCGGTCAGAATCTCAATCCAACCCTGAGTTGCCACTTCTATCAAGATGGCCTTTTTGTTTTCAAAGTGGCGAAATAACGTGCCCTCTGCAACCCCGGCAGCCTGGGCTAGCTCTCGCGTAGTTGTGCCATCATAGCCCCGTCGAGCAAAGAGCTTGCGGGCGGCGTCTAAGATGCGAGTTTGGGTTTCAGTTTCGGTGGGAGGCGTGCGCGAAA
>JACYMB010000118.1 GCA_015272205.1 Synechococcales cyanobacterium T60_A2020_003
CATCCCGACACTCGCCTTCGGCAGAGTGCGGGGCTTTCACGGAGAAGCTAAATTGTTGAACGTTAGATAGCAAGCCCAGCATTGGATGATCGCCCCTTCTTCCCGAATGATGCGTTTCATCCAATGCTTTTTGATATGCCGTGTCTACCTCTACATTTCTCGGAGGTATTGCTGATAGCCCACAGTATCGAGTTTGGTTTGTTTGCTCATGACGCTGTCGCCCAGGCTTTGCCGATAGTCTTGCACCTGTTTCAGTAACGCTTCATCATGGCTAGCAAGGATTTGTACCGCCAGTAATCCCGCATTTTTGGCGTTACCGATTGCAACAGTTGCTACCGGGATCCCTCCGGGCATTTGTACGATGGAATAGAGAGAATCTACCCCGTGTAAGCTGCGGGTCAAAACCGGAACCCCAATCACAGGAAGCAGCGTCAACGATGCCACCATACCGGGAAGGTGAGCGGCTCCCCCGGCCCCTGCGATGATGACTTTCAAGCCTCGACTATGGGCAGTTTTGGCGTAATCCACCATGCGTTCGGGGGTGCGGTGAGCGGATACGATCGCCACCTCATGGGGGACAGTAAACTGTTCACAAATGGCGATCGCCCCTTGCATGGTGGGCAAGTCCGAGTCACTTCCCATAATGATGCCGATCAGAGGTTTAGGCATGGCGCTGCGTTCAATCTAAGAATCAACCAGATTGATTTTACCCCTATGGTTTCGTCCTCTTCTGAACAATCTTCTGAATCTTACGTTGCGTTAGTGCAATCGCTCAGCGAAGCGCAATTAAAACAGATTGCCGAGGCGATCGCCACAGGACGGGGAATGGAACTCTACCAAGCCTGTGCCCACCAGCTTCAGAATCCTAGGAATGCGGTCACGCCATCGGTTGAAGCGTATCAGCAGCAAATTCAGCGCCTAAAAGCCGACCTACAGACAGAGCGATCGCGGCGACAAGCGGTAGAGCAAGACGCCCTGCTTTGGAAACAGAAATTTGCGAAGGCTGTGAACTATTTGCGACGACATATATAAGGTGCGCGTATAGGACATATATAAGTTGTGGAATGGGCGATCGCTCCCTATTGCTTAAAGGAACGTCAAGACTTAGCCAGAATCCCAGAACAATCTGCTACTGTGAACTACGGATTTATGCATATTTCGTACTATCACAGGAGATGTCTATGACTCGTGCCGTCATGGAAACTGAAAAGGGAACCATTCATCTACAACTCTTTGATCAGGATGCGCCCGGAACCGTTGAGAACTTCGTGAAACTCTCCAAGTCAGGGTTTTATGACGGTTTAACCTTTCACCGCGTTATTGATAACTTTATGATTCAGGGCGGATGTCCCCACGGCACAGGCACAGGAGGCCCTGGGTACAAAATCAAGTGCGAAACCGCTGGAAACCCTAACAAGCACTTGGCAGGCTCTCTTTCAATGGCGCACGCTGGCCCCAATACGGGGGGTAGCCAGTTCTTTATTTGCCATTCGCCCCAACCCCACCTGGATGGAGTCCACACTGTGTTTGGCAAAACTGAGGATATGGACGTCGTAAACGCGATTCGTAAAGGCGATAAAATCCTGTCAATTCAGATTGAAGAGGACGCATAGAAAGCATGGCAGACTGGCACGAAATTCCGGGCGGTGTCACCGCCGCTAAGGGCTATAGGGCATCGGGAATCACCGCTGGACTCAAACCTTCCGGCGCACCGGATTTGGCATTGATTTACTCGGATGTGGAGGCGATCGCCGCAGGGGTGTTTACCACCAGTCGTGTCAAGGCGGCCTGTGTGGACTATTGCCGCCAGCGGCTCCAGGCAAAACCGAGCGCTCGTGCCATTCTCTGCAATGCGGGGCAGGCCAACGCAGCCACGGGCGATCAAGGCTGGGAGGATGCGGTTGAGAGTGCCCAACTGGTTGCCCAAGCCTTGGGCATTCCCTCGGAGGCGGTGCTGGTGGCGTCTACAGGGGTGATTGGTCAGCGGATTAAGATGGATGCGCTGCGGGCAGGCATTCCGCAGTTGGTGGCGGCAGCGTCACCGGAGGGATCAGAGACCGCCGCCAATGCGATTATCACCACCGACTTAGTTCCCAAAACCTATGCCCTCGAAGCGATGTTTGGCGATCGCCCGGTTCGGGTAGGTGGCATTTGCAAAGGATCGGGCATGATCCATCCGAACATGGCAACAATGCTGGCCTTTGTCACCTGCGATGCCACGGTATCGCCCCACATCTGGCAAGAGATGCTATCACGGGCAGCGGACAAGAGCTTTAACCAGATCACGGTGGATGGCGACACCAGCACCAACGACTCCTTAATTGCCCTTGCGAACGGTGAATCCCGGACTCCGGCAATTACCGAAATGGGGCCAGAGGCAGAGAAGCTAGAAGCCATGCTCACGGAAGTCTGCATTAACTTGGCAAAGGCGATCGCCCGTGATGGGGAAGGGGCAACCTGTTTAGTGGAAGTACAGGTGACGGGAGCCCACACCGATGATGGCGCACGGCAAATTGCCCGAACCATTGCTGGATCGTCTCTAGTGAAGTCCGCGATCTTTGGCCGTGATCCCAACTGGGGACGCATTGCGGCGGCAGCGGGTCGGGCAGGCGTTCCCTTTGAGCAAGAAAACCTGCGGATTAAGCTGGGCGATTTCCTGATGATGGAATACGGGCAGCCGTTGGCCTACGATCGCGCCGCCGCGAGTGCTTACCTCAAGCAAGCATCTGAAGGGGAGTATCTGAAAGCCGATACCGTCCTGATTTCGGTGAGCGTGGGCAACGGCTCCGGCACAGGAACCGCTTGGGGATGCGACCTCAGCTACGATTACGTGCGAATTAACGCCGAATACACCACCTGATCACCACCCGATTATCAATTCAAGCACTGTTGACGGTTCTGCTGACGAGGTTGGCGGAACCGTTTGACATTTTAGGTGTACTAATGCTGTCCGCAGAGCCGAACGAATTCGTCTAGGATAGGTGAAGCAAAATAATCATCATTAGCTCTAGGTCAATCCTTCTGGGACGGGTGTATGGCTCAGTCAAAATTGCGAACATTGGGCGAATATTTGCGACCGTATTGGCGCGAAAGTTCGTTGGGAGTGGCAGCTTTACTCGTCGTCAACGGTGTCGGAGCCTATATTCCGCAACTTATTCGGCAGGGGACGAATGAGCTGGAGGTCGCCTTCGACTTCGATCGGATTGTGTACTACTCCATTTTGACGTTGGTGCTGGCCTCGATCATGCTGGTGGTGCGGATGGTGTCGCGCATTTTGCTGTTTGGCGTGGGGCGGCAGGTGGAGTTTGATCTGAAGCAGAAAATCTTTGAGCATTTGCTGCAAATGGAGCCTGCCTACTTTAGCCGCAATACGGCGGGAGATTTGATCAGTCGCGCGACCAGTGACGTAGACAATATTCGGCGTTTACTGGGATTTGCGGTGCTGAGTTTGGCCAACACCGTCTTTGCCTATGCGTTGACCGTGCCGTTTATGCTGGCGATTGATGGCAAGCTGACCCTGCTGGCACTAACGGTGTATCCGGTGATGTTTTTTATCACCTACCTGTTTAGCGATCGCCTTCGTAACGAACAGTTGGCGGTGCAGGAAGAAACCTCGCGCATTAGCGAACTGATTCAGGAAGACATGAGCGGGATCGCACTGATCAAGATCTACGCCCAGGAAGAGAACGAACGACGCGCATTTCGTACGCTCAATAATCGCCTGCTCAATGCGAACTTAGAACTCGCCCGGACTCGAAACATTCTCTTTCCCCTGTTCGGCGGATTAGCGAGTATTAGTCTCTTGGCAGTGCTGTGGGCCGGATCAGGGGCGATCGCCGATGGCATGCTGAGTATTGGTGATTTTGTCGCAATGCTGCTTTATGTTGAGCGTCTTGTATTCCCCACAGCGATCCTAGGCTTCACCATTACGGCCTACCAGCGAGGAGAGGTCAGTATTGATCGGGTGGAATATATTTTGCAGGCTCAACCCCAGATTGCAGATCCGCCAGGGGCGATCGCCCTACCTGTTGAAGAGGTTCAGGGATCTCTGAGAGCAAACCATCTCAACTATCTCTATCCCGATATGCCTCGTCCGTCCTTATCGGATGTGACCTTTGAGATTCAGCCCGGAGAGACTGTGGCAATCGTGGGGCCGATTGGATCGGGTAAGTCCACTCTGGCGAATGCTTTGCCCCACCTGCTGAACATTGCGCCTAACCAGTTGTTTCTAGACGGTATTGATATTACTCAGATCAAGCTCCATGACTTGCGACGGGCGATCGCCTACGTGCCGCAGGATAGTTTTCTGTTTAGTACCACGATCAAAAACAACATTCGTTATGGTGATCCCCTGAGTGAGCAAACCGAGGTGGAGTATGCGGCCAAGAATGCCCAAATCCATCAGGAGATTCTGAACTTTCCGCAGCAGTACAAAACCATTGTGGGCGAACGGGGGATCACCCTTTCCGGGGGGCAACGCCAGCGCACCGCCCTGGCCCGCGCCCTGCTGGTGGATGCCCCAATCCTAATCCTGGATGACTCTCTCTCTAGCGTCGATAATCAAACCGCAACCGCCATTCTCAAAAGTCTCTCGGAGGGAACCCAGCGCAAAACTGTGCTGTTTATTTCCCACCAAATGTCAGCAGCGGCAGGGTGCGATCGCATTTTGGTGATGGATCAGGGACAGATTGTCCAATCGGGAACCCACACGGAATTGCTAAGCCAAGGCGGACTGTACTTGGAACTGTGGGAACAACACAAGTTGGAAGAAGTGCTGCAATAACCGAGATCCGTAATTTGTTATATCAAGACTCAATTCCTGTTTCAGGGAGAGGAACGAATCGTTGAGACTTGCCAAACCCTAGATGGGATTCGTCCTTGGGCAGGGCTATACGCTTTGATTTGGGTGAGAGCGACTCGTAACTTACTGAAAGGGGAGAACGAAAGAGCCCTACTTCCTAGTTTCTTAGATTAGCTGAATCGCTTGTGCCCAAATTTGACCCCAAGCGATTTAATGGAGGAAGGCGTTGGTAATCGCCCATTAAACCATGACCCTCAAAGATTTGCTAATCCAGGAACTTAATGACGCATCCGAGCCTCTCCTTGTTGAAGTTTTAGACTTTTTACGGTTTCTCAAAGCCAAGCAAGTAGAAGATGCCGCCGATTTGACAGAAGCTAGAGATGCACTCGCTTCAGTTGCCTCTGAAGGAACGGTTAGCTGGGAAGAGCTCAAGGCTGAAACTGGTCTATGACCTACCGGATTGAATTTATTAAACGGGCAGCGAAACAATTCAAAGCACTCTCTGCACAGGAGCAGAAGCGACTTATACCTGCTATTGACTCCCTAGCCGATGATCCTCGTCCAGTTGGAGTCGTAAAACTCAGGTGAAGATGATCTGTATCGAATTCGGGTTGGCCACTATCGTGTCATATACGAAATTAGAGACAAGCAACTGTTGATTTTGGTTGTGAAATTGGGACATCGACGTGATGTTTATCGTTAAATGCTTGTCAAGCAGGATGAGTCAAAGCATGCGACTCAACTCATCCTTACCTTCACGTTGGCGCGATCCGCCCCAACGCCCCAACGCCCTAAATCTCTAATCTCCAACTGTAAGCTAAACACATTTCCCTACGCTGGCGTGATCACGACCTCCAACTCTGGAATCACGATCAGCCGACTCCAGAATGATTGATCTGCATAGTGGAGTACATGCAGGATGTTAATCATGAGGCGTACTCGTCCCGGTGGAGCAATCACCAAATGGCGCAATAGTTCTCACTCTAGCTGAGTATCCGGATTCACCAGCAGTAGTGGATTACCTGGGCAGCAGTCAAGATTAAGACGGGAACTCCTCCTGAAGGGGACAAATACATGGTTCCTGCTCCAACCAACGAGAACCGACTTCGTGGAGTGCCCCCAGGATGGGTTTAATCTCGCGTCCCTTGGCCGTTAGGGAATATTCCACGCGAGGCGGAATTTCTGCATACACGCGGCGTTCGACTAAGCCGTAGGATTCCAGTTCGCGCAGGCGTTGGGTGAGCGTCTTGGTGCTAATGCCGGGTAGGGCGTCTAACAGTTCATGGGTGCGGCGATCGCCCCCAAATAGCTCACGTAGCACTAGAATGGACCATTTATTGCCCAGCAAATCCACGACAAATTGAATGGGACATCGGACGTCTGCACAAGCGTTGGGGTCTGGCGTGGGTACGGCTGAAACCATTAGAAAAAACACGGTAAACAATACTGCCCTTTGCTTCGGATTCTAAACGCTTTGTTTAGTTGTCGGGGAGGACTGTTTAAAAAAATATATTTCTTTATAATCCCCTGAATATCAGTCAGGGTGTAAATGCTTTACCTCCGGTAACGGCGTTGTTGCATGAAAGAGGGGTTGCGGGCAGGAGAGGCATGGTAAATTTCAGTTATCACATATAAAACCTGCCATGAAACCTCAATACCGCATCCGCAACTGGTCAGAGTATAACGCTGGATTGAAGGCTAGGGGAAGCCTCACCTTCTGGATCGAAGAATCTGTGCTGGGGCAGTGGGTGGTCGAGGAGTTGAGCGGCAAACCCGGCGCGTCAGTTCTTTATAGTGACCTTGCGATTCAAACAATGGCGACCGTCAAAG
>JACYMB010000119.1 GCA_015272205.1 Synechococcales cyanobacterium T60_A2020_003
GTACCTCAACTCACGCGCCTCTCATCCCGACGCTGACCTTTCAGGTACATCGCGGGGCTTCCCGTCTAAAAGCTAAAAAAGGCAAGAAAAAGAAAAAATGATTGGGGCGATCGCCCCAACTGAGAGTCAACAAAAATCACTATTGAAGTCGTACAGACGTGAATAAATTCTATGGATATAAAGTCGCTCCTCCACAAAGACAACTTGTTCAAACACCTGATAGTTCCTCCTGGCAAAAGAATCTCTCTTGCTAAAGACTACGATCCAGGCTTTAGGCTCGATGGTTTGTCCAAGAAAGACGCTGGGGAACTTCTCCAGATTGGCATTGAACAAATGGCGGAGTATCAGGACAAGCTGTATGCCCAAAATACCTACGCCCTACTCATTATTTTTCAGGCTCTAGACGCAGCCGGGAAAGACGGAACCATCAAGCACGTCATGTCAGGATTAAATCCCCAAGGGTGTCAGGTTTTTAGCTTCAAAGCCCCGTCTGATGAGGAACTGGATCATGATTATTTGTGGCGTTCTTTTAAGGCATTGCCTGAACGGGGACGTATTGGCATCTTTAACCGCTCGTATTACGAAGAAGTGCTCGTGGTGCGGGTTCATCCTGCAATTTTGAATAGACAGCAGCTTCCCCCAGAGGTGAAAGGACCGAAAATTTGGAAACAGCGGTTTGAACAGATTAATGCTTTTGAAAAGTATTTGGTGGAGAATGGCGTTGTCATCCTCAAATTCTTTCTCAATGTCTCAAAAGAGGAGCAAAAACAGCGCTTTCTGGAGCGAATTGATCGCCCTGAAAAGAACTGGAAATTTTCAACGGGCGATGTGAAAGAGAGAGCCTACTGGGACGATTACATCAATGCCTATGAGGAAATGTTTAACCATACCAGCACCGATTGGGCACCGTGGTACATTATCCCGGCAGACCGAAAGTGGTTCACTCGATTAGCCGTTGGGTCTGTGGTCTATCAAACCCTACAATCCCTTAACCTGAGCTATCCAGAAGTGAGCGCCGATCATAAAGTGGAACTGCTGAAGGCAAAGGAGATGCTAGAGTCAGAAGATAAAACCTAACGGTCGGTGATCGAACCCAGCACCCACACACTGCCATAGCACAGCCGCCCAATTAAGATTTCCGTGCTGTGATCGCCCTCCGTTTGCTCTGCCTAAAGGGTACCAATCCGGCGAACGCCGTGTGCGACTAACCAAGTGATGCCAATAATCAGCAGCGCACCGATTAAGGCAGGCAGCAGATTGATCGTAATCTAGGGCATCTTGGGGGGTGACAGTCATAATCACCCGATTATTGACTTGGAGAATGGCGATCTGGCGAGTTGGATCGTATTGGACGGTCACGGGATCGAGCGATCGCGACTGACTGAGAAGCCCCGCAATCCGACGATTGATAATGTGGGCGCGATCGCCCGCCTCTAGATTGCCGATACTGCCCACCTGAAAAATAGGCTGTCCACGCACCACCACATCCGCAAAGAAAGTATCTGGGGTGGGGGGAGCCGTGGGTAGAGTCGTGGAACTCGGTGGAGTCAGCACCTCTACGCTGGTATCGGGTGCATCAGGACTCTCTTGCGTGTACAAGGCTGGAGCTAAACCCACGACGCTTAAGCATCCAAACCCAACCAGGAGAGAGTACCACCGCTGTCGCCTAGAATCGAGTAAGGGGTGTCATCGTGGGGGGTGTCCATGGGTTCCTGCCATTGCCTACGATTCACGAACCATCCCCAAAATACACCACCTTGCTTTCCCAATTCTTTACTTTTTTTCAGTATGCTGAAAGCTGAGCCATGCTTCAAGCGTTATGAAACTCCTGTTAGTCGAAGATGATGAGCGAATCTCTCTGTCTTTGTTAGAAGCATTGACGGATCAACACTATATTGTGGATGTAGCTGTAGATGGACAGGAAGGTTGGGACTTCTTTGAAGCGAGTTCCTACAGCCTCATCATTCTCGATATTATGTTGCCTAAAGTAAACGGTATTACTCTATGCCAGCGCATCCGCCGTTCTGGAAGTTCTGTGCCTGTCTTGATGTTAACGGCAAAAGATACCAGTGCGGACAAAGTCATGGGGCTAGATGTGGGAGCCGATGACTACGTGGTTAAACCGTTTGATTTGAAAGAGTTTTTGGCTCGTATTCGCGCATTGTTGCGTCGTGGTGCGGATTCCTTGCCTCCTGTTCTAGAATGGGAAAACCTCCAGCTTGATCCGGCAACGTGCACGGTGATCTACGGTGGAAAACCTCTGAATTTGACCCCCAAGGAATACAGTCTTTTAGAATTGCTGCTACGGAATAACGGACGCGTGCTGAACCCAAATTTTATTTTGGATCAACTGTGGTCATTTGACGATCTACCGGGCAAAGAGACCGTTAAAGTCCATATTCGCGGACTGCGGCAAAAATTGAAAGCAGCGGGAGCCAGCAATGACTTTATTGAAACGGTTTATGGCCTGGGGTATCGACTCAATCCATCGCTTTAAGCCCCCTAAACCGTCTCCCACAATGACGAACGGATCGGAGCTGAATACGTCGCAATCCATCCGCCCAAAGACATCGCTCTCGCCCCAATTGCGTGCCCTATCGGTTCGGCTATTGCTTTCGTATCTAGGCGCAATGGGTGCGGTGGTTAGCCTCTCTACGATTGCAACGTACCATATCGTTGCCCATACGCTCTATCAGCGGGTCGATCAGCAATTAGCGATCCTGGCCGAGGCCGCAGCCCATACCCTGCCTGAGGTGTTAGCAGATCAGGATGAAGAGACGCGATCGCCCCTGCTCTCAATGGATGATGATGATGATTTGGATATTCCCTGGCAAAACATTCGGCAAGAACACCAAAGTATTGAATGGTTTGATGCCCAGGGGCAATTAATTACAAGGACGGGAAAATATCTTGCCGATCGCCCCTTAGATCCTCAAGAGCGGCCTCAGCAGGACGATGACGTTCGCTTTTTAACGGTGCCCGTCTATCGTTCGTCTATCAATTTATTCGACGAAACCGACCAAGACCAGGAATTACAAGGATATGTGCGTGTGAGTGAATGGATGGAGGATGAAGAAGATGAACTGGAACGCGTGTTTACAGGGATGCTGTGGGGTGGAGGGATTGCAGTTGTTTTAATTGGTGTGACGGGATGGTGGCTTACCCAGCGATCGCTCCAGCCCATAGAACGCAGTTTTCGTCAGCTTCAGCAATTTACAGCGGATGCCTCCCACGAACTTCGTAGCCCCCTCACCGCAGTACGGACAGCCGTTGAGGTAATGCAAAGTCATCCCGAACGGATTCATGTCTCGGATGTGTCGAAACTAGACGCGATCGCCAGTGCTACCCGTCAGATGGGCGAATTGGTGGACGATCTCCTCCTCCTGGCCCGCGCCGATACCTGTGCGTCTACCGTTCGGTCAGGACTCTTCATTCCGCTCAATGAGGTACTAGAAGATTTGATAGACGATCTACAATCCCAGGCGATCGCTAATGGAGTAACGTTGACCTTAGCAGACTGTCCAGAGGCCAATGTTCGAGGAGATGCGAACCAGCTTAAACGTCTATTTCGTAACTTAATTGAAAATGCCGTAAGCTATACGCCTGACGGGGGGGACGTCATTGTTGTTTTATCGTACGCCCATTCGCCCTATGAACAGATTCAGGTGCACGTTCGCGATACGGGCATAGGGATTGCACCGGAACATCTCCCCTTGGTCTTTGATCGCTTTTGGCGGGCAGATCAGGCGCGATCGCGGCGAGAGGGCGGATCGGGATTAGGACTGGCGATCGCCCAAGCCATTGCCCAATCCCATGGAGGCTCGATCCAGGTACGCAGTGAATTAGGGGTAGGCAGTTGCTTTCAAGTCATTCTTCCCAAGGCTTAATATCAAAGCATTCTCAACTCAAAACTCAAAATTCAAGGCTGGTCTACCGTCTTTCCCAGTTCTTTACCTTCAATCGCCTATCGTTGAATTGTAATGACACTCACCTTTTGAAGGAGTAATCATGGCGAATATGAATCGCGTCGTTGTCTTCGGAGCTGTCGGAACGTTAAGCTTACTGAGCTTGATCGGATGCAGCAATACACCTCAAGCATCGACGGCGGAATCCCCGTCGATGACAGCTTCAGAACCTGCTTCAGCCTCGAAAGCAGCGGACTATCAACCCCTATTTGATGTCGTTTCGGCTTTGTTGCATGATTAGAAAAACGGTCAGGTTCGCCTTGAGAGTGTCCTGGTATTAACCTTCAACCTTGTAGCTATCGGGTTTAGCGATCTGAATCATGCGGTTGAGCGCAACACATTTGATGAACAATTCCACGGCTTGATTGTCAAATTGACGTGCACTGAGATTGCCCCCAAAAATAGTCTTAAAGCGGAACATGGTAGTTTCAGCAATCGAACGACGATGATAGC
>JACYMB010000120.1 GCA_015272205.1 Synechococcales cyanobacterium T60_A2020_003
GCTATCATCGTCGTTCGATTGCTGAAACTACCATGTTCCGCTTTAAGACTATTTTTGGGGGCAATCTCAGTGCGCGTCAATTTGACAATCAAGCCGTGGAATTGTTCATCAAATGTGTTGCGCTCAACCGCATGATTCAGATCGCTAAACCCGATAGCTACAAAGTCGAAGCTTAATACCCGGACGACCTCAAGGTGAGCCTGATCATCCTTCTAATCATGCAACAAAGCCTGAATAAATCACAAAAAAGCCTGACCCTGGAGGACTACATCGAGAACCGTCTATTCCAGGCAGACGATCATAAAAATGGGTAGAGGGATAATCCCTCCACCCCGAGTCAATCAAACCTTAAGCGCCATCCATCTTGTACTGGCCGCCCTTGTTGGGATCAGACCAGTCGCAGGCGAAGCCCTTCGTTTCAGGAACGTACTGGTTCCAGGGCACCGGATCAACAGGCCCTTCGCTGGCGTAGACGATGTTAAATAAACCGTCATCGCGGACTTCACCAATCCGCACCCATTTAGAGAGGTGATGGTTAGTGTTCATCTTCACTTCTCCCTCTGGAGCCGCAAAGGTCTGGCCATAGGCAGCGGTGCGTACTGCGGCCAAGTCATCGTAGGTTCCGGCTTTCTCTACCGCCTGCTTCCAGAGGTAGACCATAATGTAGGCCGCTTCCATGGGGTCGTTGGTGACGCGATCGTCGCCATATTCCGCCTTAAAGTCTGCCACCCACTTCTCGTTCTCAGGGTTCTCTACCGTTTGGAAGTAGTTCCAGGACGCAAATTGACCAATCAGGAATTCAGGGCCGATTTGGCGAACTTCTTCCTCAGCAACGCTCACCGACATCACAGGATACTTGTCAGGGCCGAGACCTGCACCCTGCATTTGCTTGAAGAAAGCTACGTTGCTGTCGCCGTTCAGGGTGTTGAAGATCACGCCACCGTCGGGCATTTGGGAGCGAATCTTGGTAATGATGGGGGTTACTTCGGTGTTGCCCAGGGGCAGATAGTCTTCACCGACCACTTCACCACCCTTGGCCTTAAGCTGCTCTTTGATAATGGTGTTGGCGGTGCGGGGGAACACGTAGTCTGAACCCACGAGGAAAAAGGTCGTACTTTTGTTCTCTAGCAGCCAGTCCACCGCAGGTTCGATCTGTTGGTTGGGGGCAGCCCCCGTGTAGAAGATGTTCTTAGAACACTCTTGTCCTTCGTACTGAACGGGGTACCACAGCATGTGGTCTTTGGATTCAAAAACGGGAAGAACGGCTTTACGGCTTGCCGATGTCCAGCACCCGAAAATCGTTGCCACCTTATCTTGGTCGATCAGTTTCTCTGCTTTTTCAGCAAAGGTTGGCCAGTCGGAGGCACCATCTTCTTTGATAGCTTCAATTTGCTTGCCAAGGACACCACCTGCGGCATTGATCTCTTTAATGGCGAGTTCCTCTGCTTCTACAACGGTCGTTTCACTGATTGCCATTGTGCCGCTGAGGGAGTGCAGGATACCCACTTTAATGGTGTCACCACTGCTCGGGGCTGCTTCTGTTGTAGATCCGGCTTCGGTTTCTGTGGCTGCTTCCTCTGGCGCAGGGGTTCCACAGGCTTTCAGCAGCATGCTTGTACCTAATGCGGCTGAACCGTATACCAAAAACTTCCGTCGTCCAAATAGCCTTTTCATAATCTCCTCATGGAAATCTCATAGATAGCGAAATACTAAAGCGGAGATCGCCAAAGAATTGTGATCCACGATACAAAAAGATCGTTTTTGAAAGTTTAGGTAAGGGCGTCAATACTCTTTCGGCAGATATATCCTTTAGAGAATTGTGGGGATCAGGCTGGAACACGCCCTTGATGACGTTGAATGAACTGGACAATACCGTCTAAACCTTGATTTTTCTTGAGATTCGTGAACATAAATGGGCGATCGCCCCGCATTTTTTTCGCATCCCGTTCCATCACATTTAGATCGGCTCCAACCAAGGGAGCGAGATCAATTTTGTTAATAATTAATAAGTCGGATTTGGTAATGCCGGGGCCACCCTTCCGCGGAATTTTATCCCCAGCGGCGACATCGATCACGTAGAGGGTGAGATCCACCAGTTCGGGACTGAAAGTAGAGGCCAAATTATCGCCACCGCTTTCGACAAAGATCAGGTCGAGGTTGGTGAATCGGGTTTCCAAATCTTCAATGGCGACGAGATTAATCGAGGCATCTTCACGGATCGCGGTGTGGGGACAGCCTCCGGTTTCGACACCGACAATGCGATCGCTCGATAGAGCTTGACTACGAACGAGAAACTGGGCATCCTCTTGGGTGTAGATGTCATTGGTGACAACGGCGATGTTGTGATCGTCGCGCATGGCTTTACACAGCGCATCAACCAAGGCTGTCTTTCCAGACCCCACAGGGCCAGCAATTCCAACTCGAAAGGGCGTCATCGTGACTATACTAAGTGGACTTTATGGGCATCATTTTATTGTACCACATATGTGGTATAAGAACCAGCCCTCTAAAGGTCATTTGAGAGCTTCTTAACATTTTCTATCATCCTTGTTATCAGTGGCTTTTGGGCTTCTATTCTAAAAGCTAAACGTCTAACACCCACGTTTGAGCCATGATTTTAGGAGAAGTGTTTGAGCGGTTCATCACTGAGAGTCCGT
>JACYMB010000121.1 GCA_015272205.1 Synechococcales cyanobacterium T60_A2020_003
ACTGAAGGAAACGCCTTATTCTCAATACGGTGTGCTTCTTGCTGTGACCAATTACAAAAAAACTATGCTACAAGCGCTTTTGTTTGATCTGGATGGCACGATGGCGCACACCGATCCCATCCACTACGGGGTGTGGGTCGATATCCTACGAGAATTCGGCTTCACGCTGACTCCAGAACTTTACAATGCCCGGATTAGCGGTCGGCTGAATGAGGCGATCGTGGCGGATTGGCTGCCCCACCTTTCCGGGGTCGAGGGTCGGGAATTGAGCGCTCGCAAAGAGGCCGAGTTTCGTACCCGTGCCGCCGATCGTCTGCAACCCATGCCCGGTTTGCTGACCCTGTTGGATTGGGCAAATCAGCACCAGCTTAAGGTGGGTGTCGTCACCAATGCTCCCCGTGGGAATGCCGAGTTTATGCTGAATGTACTCCAGCTAGCCAACGCCTTTGATACGGTGGTGCTGGCGGAGGAACTGGAACGGGGCAAGCCCGATCCCTTGCCATACCAAGAGGCGATCGCCCGTCTAGGCGTAACACCACTGGAATCCCTAGTCTTTGAGGACTCTCCATCGGGGATTCGCGCTGCCGTAGCCGCAGAGATTCCCACTGCAGGCATTTCCTCTAGCCACGATCCCGATCGCCTGCGCCAGGTTGGGGCAACCTGGGTGATTCCGGATTTCACAGATGGGGAACTGTGGTCCCTGGTGCGATCGCGCCGAGTTATGGACAGCGATCCCGAACCTGTGCGAACCTAAGTTTTTCAGGCGAGGAGTCCCTATTCCCGTGGGGAACCTCGTAGAGTAAAAGTACACCCAGTAGCGAGGCAAGCGGTTAGTATGCTGCTCTCAAAAGGCTTTGAAGTCGAAATGTACACAGGCACGCCCGCCGGAGAGATCGTCGGTCTTTCGGACAAAATTGTGTCTGACCTAAACGGATTTGTGCGCGAACCGGATAGCCGCAATGTCGAGTATACGACCGCTCCGTTTACAGGGTATGAACGGTTGTTGTGTGCGCTGGTGCAACCCCGACAGCAGTTACGGGCGTATCTGCATCAACTGGGAGACTATACGCTGATTCCCGGCAGCACTCTTTCTCTGGGGGACAGCCGCCACTTTTACCGATCTGATCCCAAGAATCCCTATCACGCCTACATTGAGCAGACCTATGGCACCAAGGTAGTCACGGCGAGCATCCATATCAATATTGGCATTAGTGATCCGGAAACCTTGATGCGCGCCTGTCGCTTAGTCCGGGTGGAAGCACCGCTCTATCTGGCACTCAGTGCGGCATCTCCGTTTTTAGATGGTACTGTCACGGGTCAGCATTCTAGCCGCTGGAGCGTGTTTCCCAAAACCCCTGCCCATGTGCCCCTCTTTGAAAGCCATGCCCACTTTATCGACTGGACAGAGGCGCAATTAGCGGCAGGCACGATGCAGAACGTGCGCCATCTTTGGTCGTCCGTCCGTCCGAATGGCGATCGCCGTCCCTATTGCCTCAATCGTTTAGAGCTGCGTATTTGCGATCTCGTTACCGATCCCATTGCACTCCTGGCGATTACCGCCCTTCTTGAAGCTCGCATCCTGCAAACAATTGAGAATCCCGATCTCGATCCCCTTGTCATGAGCGCGTTACCGAGCCGCACTCGCGCCGACGATTTGGTGACGCTAACCGACGAAAACGAAACTGCCGCCGCCCACCACAGTCTCGATGCCACTCTGCGCCACTGGAAAGACGGCAGCCCCATCTCGACTCAGACTTGGATTGAAACCCTTTATCAAGAAGTATGGCCGACGGCAAAACAGGCCGGGTTTAGTTGTTTCCTATCGCCCCTGAAAAAGATTTTGCGCGAGGGTAATGAGGCGCAGCGTTGGCTAAAGGACTACGAGCAAGGGCTGGATGTACCAACAGTGGTGCAACATGCCATCCAAGCCACCCTGGATCAAGAACTGGCGATCGCCAGCCAAATCTGTGAACCTCGTGTGGCTTGAACAGTCGGGATCACGCTATGAATGCGGGTAATTGGTCACAGCAAGAAGCACACCGTATTGAGAATAAGGCGTTTCCTTCAGT
>JACYMB010000122.1 GCA_015272205.1 Synechococcales cyanobacterium T60_A2020_003
TGTTCATCCATGACTACAATCGCCAAATCAGACGGAAGTTGGTCGAGCAAGGGAATACCCCCTTTTCCTCTGCCCCGCACTAAAATGCACTACCCGATAACTGTGTATTCAACGTCAGATCTGCTGAATAAGATCCGTATTTACCAGGATTATCCATCAGATCAACGGGATAACACCCAGATTTTCAGGATTTAAACAGAAAAATTGATAGTTAAGTCCGGAGAATTGGGATCTTATCCGTCACATTTGACAGTTAAGCACGGAGATTGGGGTGCTTATCCGTCACATTTGCTGGATAACACCCCGTATACCGGACTTATCCATCATCGTCCGGTTAAGTGCTCAACCCTCCTCAGCCATTGGGCGATCGCCAACCCTACAGCCATACCCAACCCCAGAGGCATAGGAAAAATCAGCGTCGCCCCTCTCGATAAAGAAATCGGGTGAGCATTGCCCACCCGACACAATTAGATATTCTCCAAATACTCCTGAATCGATTAGATATTTTCTAGATACTCCTGAATCGATTTCACCTCCAGTGGCTCAGACTGGAGCGATCGAATCGCGGAGGCCGTTGCCTTTGCACCCGCGATCGTTGTCACCGTGGGCACCTTATAGGCCAGTGCCGTTCGTCGAATATAGCGATCGTCGATCTGGGCTTCTTGACCCACCGGAGTGTTGATAATGAGCTGAATTTGCTGGTTCTTGATCGAATCGCCAATGTGTGGACGACCTTCGTAGATCTTCAACACCTGTTCCGCCTCAATGCCATTTTCCTTCAGCACCTTCTGGGTACCAACCGTCGCCACAATCTTCAGTCCCTGTTCCGCTAGCTCCTTCACCACCGGAACTGCCGCCATCTTGTTGCGATCGTTCATGGACACAAATACCGTTCCCGACATGGGAAGGCGTTGACCTGCGCCCAGTTCCGCCTTGGCAAAGGCTTTCCCAAAGTCTTTGTCGATGCCCATCACCTCACCCGTAGACCGCATTTCGGGCCCCAGGATCGTGTCTGTGCCTTGGAACTTCTCGAAGGGGAAGACGGCTTCTTTGACCGCCATGTGCGGGGGAATGATCTCTTGGGTATAGCCCAGAGACTCTAGGGTTTCGCCCGTCATCACCCGCACCGCCATTTTCGCGAGGGGAACACCGATCGCCTTCGAGACAAAGGGAACCGTACGCGAGGCGCGAGGATTGGCTTCAATGATGTAGACCTGATCGCCCTGGATCGCAAACTGGATATTCATCAAGCCAACGACATTCAAAGCCTTAGCCAGTTGAGTAGACCAGGTGCGAATTGTAGTCAGCGCTGCATCGGAAAGGGTCACGGTGGGAATAGAGCAGGCCGAGTCGCCAGAGTGGATTCCGGCAGGCTCGATGTGTTCCATGATGCCGCCAATCACAACGTTGCCGTGCTGGTCACTGAGGGCATCTACGTCTACCTCTATGGCATTTTCCAAGAAGCGATCGATCAGGATGGGGTGATCCGGTTCGACTTGGACGGCATAGGTCATGTATCGTTCCAGATCTTCATCAGAATAGACAATCTCCATTGCCCGTCCACCGAGAACGTAGCTAGGACGGACAACGACCGGGTAGCCAATTTTTTTCGCAACCTGAAGTGCTTCTTCATAGCTGCGGGCGATGCCGTTGGGGGGTTGTTTAATGTCGAGATCGCGCAGGATCTTTTCAAACCGTTCCCGGTCTTCGGCAGCATCGATGGAATCGGGGGAGGTTCCCAGAATCTTGGTGGGACAGTCGGGATTTTCGTTTAAATACTTTTGTAGCGGCACCGCTAGCTTCAGGGGGGTTTGTCCACCAAACTGAATAATCACCCCTTCGGGATGCTCCGCTTCGATGATATTGAGCACATCCTCGCGGGTGAGGGGTTCAAAATAGAGGCGATCGCTCGTGTCGTAGTCCGTCGAAACGGTTTCCGGGTTGGAGTTGACCATGATGGTTTCATAGTCCTTGTCCTGGAGAGCATAGGACGCATGGCAACAGCAGTAGTCAAACTCAATCCCTTGCCCAATTCGGTTGGGGCCACCGCCCAAGATCATCACCTTGCGGCGCTCGGAGGGCAACACTTCCGATTCCACCTCCCCAGCATCATCTTCCCGGATCGAGATCACGGCGGATTCGTAGGTGGAGTAGTAGTACGGCGTCAGCGCTTCAAATTCAGCCGCACAGGTGTCCACGGTTTTGTAGACCGGAATTACGCCGAGGCTCTTACGGTAGGTTCGCACCTCTTCCTCGCTGGTCTTGGTGGCGTAGGCAATCTGGCGATCGCTAAAACCTTGCGCTTTTACCCCTTGCATATCCGCTTGGGTGAGGGACTTCAGCGGCGTGCGCTTCAGGAATTTTTCGGTTTCCAGCAGGTCCGAGAGCTTATCCAGGAACCACGGATCAATGCTGGTGAGTTCATAAATTTCCTCGTTGCTCATGCCCAACTGCATGGCGTGGCGCAGGGCAAAAATCCGTTCGGGATTGGGAGTCCGCAACAATGGACGCACCTGCTGGAGGCTGGGGAGTTTCTCGTCGCGATCGCACCCCCAGCCCGCCCGACCCGTTTCCAGCGATCGCAGCGCTTTTTGGAACGATTCCTGGAAGGTGCGACCGATCGCCATCGCCTCACCCACGGATTTCATTTGGGTGGTGAGAACGGGCTGGGAGCCGGGGAATTTCTCGAAGGCGAAGCGGGGAATCTTGGTTACGACATAGTCAATCGTAGGTTCAAAGCTGGCGGGCGTTTTCTTGGTGATGTCGTTGGGAATTTCGTCCAGGGTGTAGCCCACCGCCAACTTTGCCGCCATCTTGGCGATCGGGAATCCGGTGGCTTTGGAGGCCAGGGCAGAACTCCGAGATACGCGCGGGTTCATCTCAATCACGATGATGTCGCCCGTGTCGGGATTCACCGAAAACTGGATGTTCGATCCGCCCGTTTCTACACCGATCTCGCGGATGATTTTGATCGACGCATCCCGTAGCCGCTGATATTCCTTATCGGTCAACGTTTGCGCTGGAGCTACGGTGATCGAATCACCCGTGTGAATGCCCATCGGGTCTAGGTTCTCAATCGAGCAGATGATCACCACGTTATCCGCAAGGTCGCGCATCACCTCTAGTTCGTACTCTTTCCACCCCAGAAGCGACTGTTCGATCAAAATCTGGGAAACGGGACTGGCATCCAAACCAGATTGGGAGATTTCTTCGAACTCCTCCTGGTTGTAGGCGATACCTCCTCCAGCACCCCCCAGGGTAAAGGCCGGACGGATAATCAGGGGGTAGGTGCCAATCTTGGTGGCGATCGCCCGTGCCTCGTCCATCGTCGTCGCCAAGCCCGACGGACACACCGCCACGCCGATCTTTTCCATCGCCTCTTTAAATAACTTCCGATCCTCGGCTTCTTCGATGGCGGGTAGTTTTGCCCCAATCAGTTCAACGCCATACTTGTCCAGTGTTCCATCTTTAGACAGGGCAACGGCCAAGTTCAACGCGGTTTGCCCGCCCATCGTCGGCAACAGCGCATCGGGACGCTCTCGCTCGATCACCTTCGCCAGAATCTCAGGCGTCAGCGGTTCAATGTAGGTGCGGTTCGCGGTTTCCGGATCGGTCATAATCGTGGCGGGATTGGAGTTTACCAAAACCACTTCGTACCCTTCTTCGCGCAGCGCTTTACACGCCTGGGTACCCGAATAGTCAAACTCGCAAGCCTGACCAATCACAATTGGGCCAGAACCGATTAGCAGAATTTTGTGGATGTCGTCTCGACGGGGCATAGCGTTTTTATGGCGTTAGATCAAATCCCAATTATTTTAGAGGCAATCTTCCATTGCAGCTTGAAGTCTTAATCGAGATTACATCCAAATTTCGTGACACACGATTTTTAGGGCGATCGCCCCAGCTTATCGCGACCCTTATTGAAAATAGTTTGCTTTTAGCTGAGATGTGGTCTAAATTAATTGAGAATGAATATTAGCAATGCCTTAAGAAAATCCTAGGAATCCAGTCTGGGTCCCTAGGCACTTCGGCAAACCTATAGAACCGGATGAGCTGAGTACAGCTTGAAATGATTGACGACTCCGGTGCTGCATGCGAGAAAAATCGCTACGGACGTACTAGCTTCCTAGCCCGGACCAAGTCAGCACTTGAGAGCCTGTTTCAAGATGCACCAGCACTATCTTGGTGCAAATTCTCTGACGTTATCTATTGCAAGTTGGATTTTAGAGTGACCATGAACCGCTTACCTTCTCGTTTATTTGGAGCCGTTGCCAGCCTTTCTCTACTGACGGTTGTCGGCTGTGCCAATCCGTCTGCAGATCAAAACGCTGCTACGGATACCAGCAGTGAAATGTCCGCTCCAACGGGCGAAATTAACATTTATTCATCCCGCCACTACGACACGGACGATGCCCTCTATACAACCTTCACCAACGAAACGGGCATTAAGGTGAACCTGATTGAAGGTAAAGATGATGAGCTAATTGAGCGAATCAAAAACGAGGGCAGTAATAGTCCGGCTGATATTCTGCTCACCGTGGATGCCGGACGCTTATGGCGAGCGGAGGAAGAAGGCTTGCTCCAGCCCGTGAAATCTGAGGTCTTAGAGACCAACATTCCCGCTAGTCTGCGTGACCCCGATGGTTACTGGTTTGGTCTGGCGAAACGTGCCCGTGTGATTGTCTACAACAAAGATACCGTTGACCCATCAGAGCTATCCACCT
>JACYMB010000123.1 GCA_015272205.1 Synechococcales cyanobacterium T60_A2020_003
AACTTGCTCTTTTTTGATTCTGATACCCCGTCCGCTTGCGGCGGGGTAGTTCATTGGCGATTTTTAGTGGTGGAGATTGCGGCGAGCCGTGCCTCCATCGACCTTTATGCGCAGCCGCGACGATGACCCCCTACCCGCAGCCATTATTGACGAGCTAGACACCCTCAAATATGAGTCTGAAGGCGATCGCAACGCCATGTACAACGAAAAAAACCTGTTTCACAAAGGGCATATCACCGATGGTCGCTACGGAGCCTGGAAAGATTCCTTAGATCCAGCCCTAGCAGCCGAAATTGCCAAGACCTACGCCGAATGGTTTGAAAAATATGGCTATCCCATCGAGTGTTGAACTCGGAACTTTCAACACGCCAGCGGGTCACCTGTTCTGGGATGATGCTCCTCCCGAACCGTTTGCTCAAACCGAACCAACAAGGTTATGAATTCTTTATTCATGCCATCAAATTCCAGTGGTTCACTCTATGATTAGGTTCGCTAGGATAGGGTGCGATCGCCCATTGATCTTCCATCGACCATTCACCCGTCGTTACAACCGTGTTAAAACTTCGTCGCCTATCCCCCCTAGTTTTCGCTAGTTTGACCCTGCTGAGCCTGCTCCTGTCCCTGGGGCTTACCACCCCCACCCAGGCGCAAACCGCTCCCTACTGCCAAATGCCCGACGCTGATGTGACGGCAAAAGAAACCCTACGCCAAGCGGCTCTGAGCGGTGACGAAGGGGCGATCGCCAGCTACCAAGCCATTCTACAAGACCACGCCAATCAGCTTAAAGACTGCCGCAGCCAGTCTTCAATCCACGAACAAGCCATGTGGATTCGCCTCTATCCCTGCGATGCCCTGCCCGGAGTGCTGGATGCCCTGCTGGATCATATCGTCAACAAGGGCTACAACGCCGTATACGTCGAAGCTTTCTACAACGGTCAGGTGTTGCTGCCCCAAGCCGAAAATCAAACCCCGTGGCCGTCGGTGATTCGGACTCCGGGCTACGAGCAGAAGGATTTGCTGGCTGAGGCGATCGCCAAGGGACATCAGCGCGGCCTGAAGGTGAATGCCTGGATGTTTACGATGAATTTTGGCTATACCTACAGCCAACGGAGCGATCGCCAAGACGCCCTAGCGCGGAACGGTCGCGGTCTGACCAGCGTGGAAATGGCCTCTATCGCTAGCGGCGGCACGGCTAATTCCGAAGAAACCTTTATTGATCCCTACAGCGATATCGCTAAGCAGGACTACTACTACATGGCCGAAGCGATCGCCCAACGCAATCCCGATGGCATGCTGTTTGACTATGTGCGTTACCCCAAAGGTGCAGGCGCAGACTCCGTGGCCAGTAAGGTTAGCGACCTGTGGATCTATGGCTCTGCCTCCCAGCAAGCCCTCGAAAATCGCGCCCAAAATCAGCGAGGCCGAGAACTGATCAGCCGTTTTCTCGACCAAGGCTACATTTCCGCTAACGATATCGAATCGGTCAAATCCCTCTATCCTCAAGAGTCCGAGCCGTTATGGGAGGGGCGATCGCCGTCCAGTAGCGCCACCCCTCGATCCGCCAGCGACCTCCAACCCGTCCTCCAACGCGAACTCTGGTATCTCAGCATTGCCCACGCCTTCCAGGGCGTGATCGATTTCGTCAACTTGGCGACCCTAGCTCCCCAACGACACGGCATTACCGAACTGGGCACCGTTTTCTTCCCAGAAGGCAACGATGTGATTGGCCAAGGTTTCGACTCCCGGATGCAGCCCTGGGATCGGTTTCCGAGCAACCTGGAACGTCACCCAATGGTATATGCCGTATGTGGCGAAGCCGATTGCATCATGGCTCAAATTCGCGAGGTCGTCGATGCCTCTCCTGGCATCACTGTTAAGCCCGTATTGGCCGGAATCTGGGGCAAAGAACTGGACGGCCACCCCTCCCTGGAAATCCAAATGCAGGCCCTTCGCCAAACCTTCCCGCAAATTGATTCCGTCAGCCACTTTGCCTACTCCTGGCAAGAACCCGACATCGACAATCAGCGCAAGTTTTGCCAACTCCGGTAGTTACAGTAGTTACAGTAGTTACGGTAGGACGGATACCGCCCACCGCTCCCCTACTCTACCTCCGAACCTCCGAAGCCGGACACCGTCCCGCATTCATCATCGCGACCATACCCTCCGCCACAAACTCATTCACCTCTTGCCCATGCTCCCGAATCAGCGCCACAATCTCCGGATCCTCCGAGGTTTCGGTAATAGCCACCCCGTTCGGCGTTAGCTCAACCTGGCGATCGTAGTGTTCAGCATTCACAAACATCTCCGGCAGCGTCGGACTCATCATCGTAAACCCTTGCCCCTCGTCGATCCGATCGTACATTTCGGTGACGTGCTCTTGGATCAACGCCGCAATCTGGGGATCATCCGATTCGGTCACCGCTCGAATACCGCCCGGAATTTCTTCCACGGTGCGCTGAATCGAGTCATGGTTGACAAAGAGCTGATGAATGACCTGCATATCATCCCAATCGGAATTTCCCCGCATATGGGGCATATCATCCCAATCGGAATTTCCACGCATGTGAGGCATATCATCCCAGTTTCGATTTCCCCAGCGGTGGGGCATATCGTTCCAATTGGTAAAATCTTCATCCCACTGGGCACAGGGGCGATCGCCCGCCATGCGCTGAGCCATGCGCTGAGCCATTACCCCGAAGACGTTTTCAGCATTCTGACTGACCGCCACCTGCGCCCCCAGCACAACGGCTCCTAAAGCCAGAAAAAAGGTAACAATGCCCAGAACAATTTTACGCTTCATGGTTAACCCCCTCATTCGTCCGTAATGCAGCGAAGACGGTAGGTATACCCTCACGCTATCACGCCGACCCAAAAGGCGATCGCCATTCACAAAGAAATTAACACCCCATCACCCCCAGGACTTATGCAATTGAGCGATTTTGCGCGGGGTTACCCCGCGCAAAATCGCCTAAAAGACTCAGTAAGTCCTGCCCCCATCACCTCCAGAGAGCAAAAACGGGCAGGTAAACCCCACCCGTTCCAAAAATCGCTAGCCGTTCACCTTAGTAGGTTTCAACGTGCCAACGGCCTGCTTTCTTCATTTCACGCTGGTAATCAGCCCAGTTCACGCCGTCTTTCGCCGCCACCGCCGAGAACACCTCATCAATGCCCCCTTCCATGCCTTTCAAACCACAGATATAGGTGTGCGTCTTCTCTTGCTGGATTAGCGACCAGAGCTCATCCGCATACTCGGCAATCCGGTGCTGGATATACATTCTGCCACCTTCAGAGTTTTGCTGTTCGCGGCTAATGGCGTAGGTCAGGCGGAAGTTATCGGGATACTTCGCCTGCATGTCTTCCAGTTCCTCCTTGTAAAGAATGTTCGGAGTCTTAGGAACACCAAAGAACAGCCATGCAAAACCCTTGAACTGATACTCAGAGTTCCGGCTGCGCTCGTAGTCTTTAAACATTCGCCATAGGTACGCCCGGAACGGCGCGATTCCGGTTCCAGTTCCCATCATGATGATGTTGGCATCTTCATCGGGAGGGAGGAGCATTTCCTTACCCACAGGGCCAGTGATTTTAACGTCAGCACCGGGTTCTAGGTCGCATAGGTAGGTCGAGCAAACACCGTACACCGTTTCGCCACTTTCGGGGTGCTTGTACTCCAACTGGCGTACGCACAGGGATACGGTATTGTCATTCATGTCATCGCCATGACGGGTCGAAGCGATGGAGTACAGACGCAACTTGTGGGGTTTCCCATTATTATCTGTACCTGCCGGAATGATGCCAATACTCTGGCCTTCAATATATTTCAGGTCGCCACCGGACAAGTCAAAGGTGATGTGGTTTACGCGGCCAATGCCACCTTCACCGACCAACGGTTCGTTGCTAATGCACTTGCCGATGAAGGGGCTGTTTGGACGGTAGATATTAACTGGAACGTCTGCATGCTTCTTCTCTTTAGCCTGAGTCACGGGCTTGTCCTCTGCTTTTGTCACAACGGGTTGCGTAGGACTTGATGAGGAGGCTCCATTCGTGGGTATTGACGCACCATCCAATGGGCGAATGCTGACAATCTTCCCACCGAGACGAGCAATGCGACGCATTTCCTCGTTCATGCGGTTATAGGGAACAGTCATAAAAACACTGCCGCTCCGACGAATCGGATAATCACTCTTATCCGTTTCCTGATTTTGCCTCAAACCTTGAACTTCGTAGACGAAGAGGCGGCTACCGTAATTTGTATTCGCGGCACTGCCGGCTGCACTTGGGTTATACATCGTTAAAAATCGGTGATAGTTTCAGAATCCAATATGACAGGCACGTTCGGGACGCACCGCTTCCACCAGATAATGTCTAAATTACCGGATTTTGAGCGTTTCCGAAATCCATCACGTTGCACATTTCAAGTGCTCAGCGCCACACAGAGCGTTGAGAAAACACGGTACATCAACGGGTATGGCGCATTCTAGCCCAAGTTTGGCTCCTCACCAAGAATGCTCACAATTCAGGGCGATCGCCCCTTATTGCATCAACACCATATCGAGAAACACCGAATCGGAATGTCAATCTGGTATCAATTTCATGATCATCTCCGGGGAACCGCATCCCCTTGTGGGTGCGGAGGGATAGGAGCGTAAATTTTGCGTGGCTCGATGCCACCAAAATTTACAATCTCTTGACAGGACAACAGATATGGATGAAATAGGATAAGTCTATGACTCAAACCATATCTGTATCCTGCAAGCTTCAAGTCCATCTAGAGTTGCGCCAAGAAATTGACGTGACGCTGAAAGCTTTTGCTGAGGCTTGCAATCAGATATTGGCAGTTGCAAAACGGGAAAACGTTCGCAACACCACGAAGCTGCATCACTTGACCTATCGGGAAGTGAGAGCAACGACCGGATTGAAAGCGAACCATGCTTGTCAGGCAATTCGTCGCGTAGTCGGCAACTTGAAAGCGACAAAGCAGGTTCACCAGTTCAAACCAAGTTCGATCAGTCTGGATGCCAGAGTCTTCACGTATCGGGAAGTTGACCAGCACGTAGGCATTACCTTGCTCAATCAGCGTGTGTGGTTGCCTCTTTCGATTGGCAACTATCAACGCGCACTCTTGAGAGGGCAAAATCCGACGAGTGCAACATTGGTCAAGCGTCGCAACGGAGACTACTACATCCAAATCGCGATTGACCTGCCCACTGACCCAACGGGTAAAACACGTGACATCCTCCCGACGCTCACCCTATCGGGTAGAGCGCGGGCTTCCCCAGATCGCTCT
>JACYMB010000124.1 GCA_015272205.1 Synechococcales cyanobacterium T60_A2020_003
CCGGGCAGCCCAGGCGCAACTGACGACTGTGATGGCACAGGCTGGCCAGTTGCGATCGGAAATTCAGGCGTTGCAGGCTGAGCGACAGCGGGTACTTGAAGATCGCGATCGCCAAATTGCCGAACGCGACGCCCAAATTGCCGAGCGTGATGCTCAAATTGCCGAACGAGAAACTCAGTTGCGCGATTTGGAAGCCAAGCAGCAGCAGCTTCAGACTGAAATTGCCGAGTTAGAACGTGAGTTTCAAGGACTTCGGCAAGGCAATGTGGCCTTGTTCCGCAACCAATCCCTGGCTTCTGGTGTGGTGCGGGTGATTGAACCGAGTGCGGCTCCTGATGCCGTGAATGAACTTCTGCGACAAGCGAATCGTAATGCCTTTGAGGCGATCGTGCCCAATTCTGCTGTCAGCAACGTTCAAATTATCCAAATTACGAATGCTCAGGTTGAGCAACTGATCGCGCAAATTCAAGATGGTCAAGATTACGTTGTACGGATTTTGTCGGCTGGAAATTATGTGGTCGGAGAACCCTGTGCGTTAGCTGGAGAACCCTGTATTCAAGTGTTTGCAGCGGCAGCGCTCAATCAGAAAGTGTTTTCCAAAGATGAGGTATTGGCGACCATCTCAATTAACCCAAGTACGATTACCGATAATGAACTCCTCGATCGCTATAACTTCCTGATTTCAGCGGCTCAGTTCCGGGCGCGACAGTCGGGGGTTTTGGCGGAGTCCATCGAGATTGCGGACGGGCGCACGGAAACTGTGATTGATTTCTTTTCAGAGCTGCGGGAAGAAACTCAGCCGTTAGAGTTGCAGGCGATCGCCAAAGACGAAATTTATACGGCAGGCCCCTTAGAAATGGAATTGGCTGCTGTCCGCGATGGGCAGATTCTATTCAGCACGGCCACTGTTCGGGAAGGCACTTCACCCCAACTTCCCAACCGTCGAACGAACGATTTTGCACCTTGATTTTCCCAACAGACCGACCAGATTCAGTAGATCACAAACTTCGTTTGCTGAATTGTTTTTTGGTTTAGTGGTGGGCACGGCTCCGCCGCGCCCACCACTAAACTTTTCGATCGACTGAGATTCGTTTATGCTGAAGACAGACGGGTTCACAGAACTTAACAGGTATCTTCAGTTCTATGAAATGTATTATCAATCGTCGAGCGCAGTTCTCGGCTAGTCATCGCTATTGGCTACCAGAGTTCAGCGACGCGGAAAATAGAGAAAAATTCGGGTTGTGTGCCCAGGCTCCAGGACACGGACACAACTATGTGCTGTATGTGTCGATGGAGGGCGAGCTGGATGAGTACGGCATGGTGCTTAACCTGTCTGATGTGAAGCATGTGATCAAGCGGGAAGTGACGAGTCAGCTTGATTTTTCCTATCTCAACGAGGTGTGGGACGAGTTTCAACATACGTTGCCGACGACCGAAAACATTGCCCGCGTCATTTGGAATCGCCTTGCACCTCATTTGCCGCTGGTACGCATTCAGCTTTTTGAACATCCTGAACTTTGGGCCGACTACGAAGGAGATGATATGAACGCCTATCTCACAATCAGTACCCATTTCAGCGCTGCCCACCGCTTGGCGCTGCCCCACCTCACCCTAGAACAAAATTCTGAGATTTACGGGAAATGTGCGCGGGTGAACGGCCACGGTCATAACTATCACGTTGAGATTACCGTTAAAGGCGAAATTGATCCACGGACGGGGATGATTGCGGATCTGGGCGAAATTCAAAAAGCGATTGAGGATTACGTGGTGGAGCCACTAGACCACACCTTTTTGAATCGGGACATTGCCTATTTTGCCGAGGTGGTGCCTACGGCGGAGAATATCGCGGTGTATATTCGGGATGTGCTGAAGGAGCCGATTCGTCAAACGGGGGCTGCGTTGCACAAGGTGAAGCTGATTGAAAGTCCGAATAACTCCTGCGAAGTCTTTTGCTCCGAGTTGGAAGCGGCGATCGCTCCATCCCACAGCCAAGAACCTGCCCTTGCTAAGGCGTAGTTCGTTCCTAGGAATTGAACCCTAGACGAACACGAGCGGTTTATCCTTAAGGGGAGCAAAGGCCTCTGCATCAAAACGGTAGAGGCTGGCGGGTCGTCCGGCTCCCCGTGATACTTTCTCGCCTGTATCGCTTAGAATTCCCAATTTCAGTAACCGCGTTCGAAAATTGGAATAGTCCGTGAAGTTTTCGCCCAGCACGGTTGTATAAAGCTGAAACAGTTCATTCAGGGTGAAGGTGTCGGGTAAAACCTCGAAGGCGATGGGGCTATACTCCAGCTTGTTGCGAAGACGACGATAGCCGTACTCCAAAATTTGACTGTGATCAAACGCCAGAACCGGAAGATGTCCCAGCTCATACCAGGCGATATCGCTTCGTCCGTCTACGATTAGTTCGGCTTCAGCAAGGCGAACTAAGGCAAAGTAACTGACCGCTAGGTAGCGAACGCCAAAACTGTCGGCGGCTTCCCGTGGATCTCGATCGGGGCCGCCAAAGGTGTAGAGCTGTTCTAGATACACATTTTTAACTCGAATTTTTTCTGCCAGCACTCGGTAAGCGGCATCCTCCAGCGATTCTCCCTGGCGAACGAGGGTGCCTGGAAGACTCCACTTCCCGGCAAACGGCTCCTCTTGGCGCTGCACCAGCAAGACCAACAGGCGATGCTGTGTCGTATCGACCGAAAAGATGACGTTATCGACCCCCACCTTAAAATCTGCAAGGGGAAGCATGGGACTAGACCCTAGCTGTTTTCGTGGACTGTGTCCTGGCATGGGTATAGATGTTCTCGATGAATGTAAGCCTCGATCGGCGGTGGCACAATGTCTGGATTGTGATTGGTTCGGTAGGTGGTCGAGGAAACGGGTAAGCCCGTTAGATTGGCGATCGCCACGGTTGCGCCTAACTGCCGCAGTTTTTCCAACTGGGATTCGTCAATGGAATAACCCGGACGGGGAATGACTAGAAAACGAGTCAGTTGCACTAACTGTTCCACCTGATACCACCGGGGAAGCTGATCGATTAGATCGGAGCCGATCACTAATGTTAACTCAGCATCTGGCCAGCGTTCCCGCACCTTTTCGACCGTCACCAATGCCCGTGGACTGCTCAGATCTGGATAAACGCCAATGTTGTGGCGAGGGGGCTGGATGTCGCTAATCAGCAAGTGCAGCATGGCCGCCCGATGTTCCAGCGGAGTTTGGTGCTGCTTAAAGGGATTATCGGATGCCCATACCACGACAAAATCGTACTGATGGGACAGCCAGTGAATGATGGTTTGGTGGGCCGCAGTGGGTGGATCTGCACTGGTGCCGAAAAGAGCAATTTGGCGCATGGTGGGTAGCTATCCTGGGTTGCCGTTTTCAGCAGTATAGGACTGGCGGATTCGGGCTTGGGTTTGCTGGGTCATCGTTTGAAGAGCCTGGGAAAGGGTGGGTTCAATGCCGCTGGGGTGGTGGATGTCTCGCAGGGACGCTGGTAGTTGCAGAACCGATTGGCGAGATCGTTGGGCGATCGCCCCTAGGGATTCGGATGGCTGAAGGCGATCGCCCTGTTTCATCACCTGCTGGAGTAGGGGCGTTTCGTGGGCGGCTGCCGATTCGGTAAAGAGTCCGAGGCGATCGCCCCTCCACTGCCCAGATTCAACGTGCCGGAAAATTTGCTTACGACCGGGATAGGTGTTCTTCTGGGCTGAGGACTTCAACGTGGGAATGCCGTCAATGTCTACCAGTTTATACACGCCATTTACAGGGGAGCCAGTGACTAATTTCGTTCCCAAACCATAGCCGTCAATCGTTGCGCCTGCTGCCTTGAGCCGCACAATTTCAAATTCATCTAGATCGCCGCTGGCGAAAATCCGGGTGTTTGGGAGGCGCGATCGCACCGCTTGGGAGAGTTCGACTAGATCGCCAGAGTCTAACCGAATCCCTGTTACCTGCATGGTGCCCTGTGCCACTTGGGTGGCGAGCCGCGTGGCGGCGGCGACGGTGTCGTAGGTGTCAATGAGTAACGTTGCCCCCGGAAAGTAGCGGTGAAATGCGGCAAATGCCTCGTCCTCGGTTCCTTCTAGGGCCGATATCGCCATCACCAGGGAGTGCGCCATCGTGCCCGATGGTTTTTGTCCCAGGTGGAGAGCGGCAAGCACGTTAGACGTGGCGTTTAACCCTCCGGCGATCGCCGCTCTGGCTGCCCACAGCGCACCCTGGGGACTAAATGCCCGCCGCGTACCAAATTCGAGCAATAGGGCTTCTTCTCCGGCTACATCCCGCAGTCGGGCGGCGCGGGTGGCAATCAGGGTTTGGTAGTTAATCGTATTCAGCAGGAAGGTTTCGACGATTTGGGCTTGCCACAGGGGAGCTTCGACGCGCAGTAGGGGTTCGTTGGCAAAGGCAACGGTTCCTTCGGGCAGTGCCCACACATCCCCGGTAAATCGCAGATTCGCCAACTGATCCCAGAAGAGGTCGGGGGCATGGTCAAAAATGCCTGTTTGTCTCAGTGCATCGATGTGGTCGGAGGTGAATTGCAGTTCTGTCAGATAATCCAGTGCTTGTTCGAGTCCTGCGGCAATGAGATAGCCGAAGTGTTCGGGTAAACGTCGCACGAATAGTTCAAAGCTAGCAGGGCGATCGCTCAACCCTTCGCCCATGTAGCAGGCGGCCATCGTGAGTTGGTACAGATCGGTCAACAAACTGTAATCGACAGCGTTGGGAGTGAGGGATGAAAAGGTCATGGCAACGCTAAAAAAGGGATTGAATTAATTATAGTAGTTTTTACCATAATTGTGTCAAGCGCTGCCGGGGGTGGCACAGAACTTGAAAAGTTACGCCGAGAGACTAAAAGTATTGGGCATGTATGCTCTGGGCGATCGTGGATGGAAAACCGACAAAAGGCATCCTGGAACGCTTCCTAATCCCAACGTTCCAGGATATTACAACTACTTCTACTCGCTTTTTCTCTGCTGGTAACTTGCCAAGTCCTGTACAACTGGTCTTAGCCTTGACCATGGAAGGAAGGCTATCCGACAGTCCTCCTTCACATCGAATACCCTTTTCTACTTGGGCTTACAAAGCGTGGACTCAGCGCAGGACTTCCCAAAAGGCTTATCGAAAATGCTAGACCCTGTAACAGTTCTACCTTTATTCCATCCCGTTAGGGTCGTACCAGAGAGGTTGAAGGTAGTCAAAAGAATCTGGTATAGCCCGTAAGCAGGGGCAGAGGATAGTCTCCTGCCCAAACAGCGACTAAACAAATGACAGAGCAGTATTCACCTCAAAGTTCGCTACACTAACCTCTGGATTACTCACACCCTCATCCTGAACTGCCGTGACTGCTCCTTCAACTGCCACCGATCGCGCCACCGAACTCCGACGCCTCCTCCAAAGCGCCAGCTATGCCTACTATGTGCTGGACGATCCGATCATGGAGGACACCGTTTACGATCGCCTCTATCGGGAACTGCTGGACTTAGAAACGCAGTATCCAGCGTTGATTACCCCCGATAGCCCGACACAGCGGGTCGGTGAGCGTCCCGCCGACCAATTTTTCTCGGTGCGGCACAATATTCCGCTCTACAGCTTGGATAATGCCTTTGACCTCGAAGAGTTTGCGACTTGGCAGGACAAATGGCGGCGGCTCGTGCCGGACGTGAAGACTTTTGAGTATGTGTGCGAACTGAAGATTGACGGATCGGCGATCGCCCTCACCTACGAAGATGGAGTGCTGGTGCGGGGGGTGACGCGCGGTGATGGCACCGCAGGAGAAGACATTACCCAAAATCTGAAAACCATTCGCACGATTCCCCTACGCTTGAATCTGCAAAATCCACCGCCGCTGGTGGAGGTGCGGGGGGAGGCATTTTTGCCGCTGGACAGTTTTAACCAGATTAATCAAGAACGGGAACAGGCGGGTGATCCTCTGTTTGCCAATCCCCGAAATGCCGCTGCCGGAACGCTACGCCAACTGGATTCCCGCGTAGTGGCGCAGCGTAAACTCGACTTTTTCGCCTATACCTTGCATCTGCGATCGCACGCACCCGGACGAGAGCCTGAGCGATTGGAGGAACAAGTGGCCTCTGATGCGGAACAGTTGAGCATTATGGATTTTAGTCCGCTAGAAGAGAGCGATCGCCCTGTAACGTCCTCCCCTGCTCATCCCGTACCGACCCACCAATGGGACGCCCTAGAACTGCTGCGCGAGATGGGATTTCGGGTGAATCCAAATCGGCAAATTTGTCGATCCCTGGCGGAAGTGGCAGAGTACTACAACCGCTGGGCGACGGGACGATTAGATCTGCCCTATATGACCGATGGGGTGGTGGTAAAGCTGAATGATTTTAGTCTTCAGGAAACCCTTGGATTTACCCAAAAATCGCCACGATGGGCGATCGCCCTTAAGTATCCTGCCGAAGAAGTACCCACCCGCTTAGAAACGGTGACGGTGCAGGTTGGGCGTACCGGAGCGCTGACCCCTGTAGCCGAACTCACCCCGGTTCAACTCGCCGGAACCACGGTATCGCGGGCGACGCTCCACAACAGCGATCGCATTGCCGAATTGGATTTGCACTTGGGCGATACGGTGATTGTTCGCAAGGCGGGGGAAATTATTCCCGAAGTGGTGCGGGTTCAGCGGGAACTGCGCCCCAAGGATGCCATCCCCTACCGGATGCCCAATCACTGCCCAGAATGCGGTCACCCCGTAGTGCGACCAGAAGGAGAGTCGGTGACGCGCTGCATCAATGCCTCCTGTCCGGCGATTGTTCGGGGTGCGCTGATTCACTGGGCCAGTCGCGCGGCGATGGACATTAATGGTCTGGGGGAAAAGTGGGTCACCCAGTTTGTGGATCAGGGTTTGGTGAGTACGGTGGCGGATTTGTACGATCTGACGGTTGAGCAGCTCACCGCCCTGGATCGGATGGGTACGAAGTCGGCGCAGAATCTGGTGGAGGCGATCGCCCAATCGAAGCAACAGCCGTGGTCACGAGTGCTCTATGGCTTGGGAATCCGCCATGTGGGTAGCGTTAATGCCCAGGTTCTAACGGAAGCCTTTCCGTCAGTGGATGCCCTAGCGACAGCAGAACTAGAGGCGATCGCCAGTGTGTACGGCATTGGTGCAGAAATCGCGCAGTCCGTTTACGATTGGTTCCGAGTTCCTGCAAATCGGGCGTTGATTGACCGTTTGCAAGGGGTAGGACTTCAGTTCTCAATTCCTGAAGAGGCGCGATCGCTGTCGAATCAATCCACAACCTTGAGTGGCCTTACGTTTGTGATTACGGGAACCCTGCCGACTCTAAAGCGGGATGAGGCAAAGGCAATGATTCAACAGGCGGGCGGAAAGGTTACTGATTCAGTGAGTAAGAAGACGAGTTACGTGGTGGTGGGTGAAAATGCGGGATCGAAGCAGGCTAAAGCTGAAAAACTCGGAATTCCGCAACTGGGCGAAGACGACCTCCTGAAGATGCTAGCATCGTCTGAAGACTAAGGTTAGCTGTCGGCCTTTCTTGATGATTCCGACTATCATCATGTTCGAAGGCAGAAACCGTTGATAACCTCGTTGCTGCTATCTTCGCAATTTGCTAAAATTTTGAAAATACAATTCAATCACTTGACTGAATGTTTAAGAATAACCAAGTGGTCGTTTAAGCATAAGAAAGATAGTAACCAAGTCGTTATAGGAGATCGATTATGACTTTTTTTGTTTGAATGCCCATGCATGTTATTACTCGTTCTCGTCTTGTCGAGTTTTGGGAAAAGCACCCAGAATCCCAAACAAATTTGCGTCTTTGGTATAAATTAACAGTCACTGCCAAATGGCAAAACTTCGCAGAGCTACGTGAGATTTCCTCTTCTGCAGATCAAGTTGAAAAATTTACAGTATTTAATGTTGGTGGCAATAAATATCGTCTGATTGCTTTTGTTGATTACACATATCAAAAGGTTTTTATCTGTCATGTTCTCACCCATGCAGAGTATGACAAGAATGAGTGGAAGAAAGATGATTGGTATAAAAGATGAAGGATTAGTATATCGCTGTCAATAATGAACGCAAGAATATGTTTACAGCTAACTCTAGTAATTACATTGACCTTTTGAAAAGGTTTCCGCCTCGTCCAATTAAATCAGAAGGCGAGTTGTTTGAAGTTCAGCAAGTTGTTGATAGTTTGCTTGATTCTCCTGATCTCACACAGGATCAAAGAGATTACATTAATGTATTAGGTATGCTTATCCACGAATATGAAGAACAGCATGTATCTATTCCAGATTTGTATGGTGTTGAGTTGCTGAAGGCATTAATTGATGAACTGGGGCTTAAACAAAAAGATTTAGTTCCCATTTTCAAGACTGAATCTATTATTTCTGCAGTTCTGAATGGGCAACGCAAATTCACTGTGGAGCACATCGAAAGATTAGCTGCCTTTTTCAAAATTTCACCCTCTGCTTTCTTTAGGGGAAAGAATTGGGCAACTACCGACCAAGACCGTTAGTGGTTTCGTGACTGCTGTTGTCCTCATTCCGTCTTGACTCCATCATGAATACTTCGACCCAATCGATGCAACGACCTGAGCACCCGAAACGGCGATCGCCTGCTTGGATGCTGCGATTTGGAATTCAAGGATTGATCGGTCTAGGTGGGTTGCTGGCCTGGACTGTTCCCACCCACGCTGCCGAGAGCATTATCCTCTCCTATGGATCATTGCAACGGTCAATTTCCGTTGAATCCTTGGAGCACTACGCCGAAACTAGAGATGCGCCTGCGGATCTCAAGCCCTACCTCCAGCGATTTGATGAGCAGCAAAAAGAACAGTTGCGGAACCTGCTGCAAACTCAGGCTGATTTAGACCATGTGGCGATCGCCCAATTTCTCTACACGCGCCAGGGCGAAATTTTACTGCAACAGTTGGGAGATGTGATCCAGACGGAATCGTATCAGCCGGGATTTTTGGCTCTGCGGGGAGCCATGATCTTGGCAGCGGATTCGGATGAAGGCTTGAGTCTACTCAGTATTGTCAAGAAATTTCCGACCGACCAACTCCGGATTGATCTACGCGAAACGCTGGATCTAATGGACGATTTAGATCAGCTCATTACGCAAACGGCGAAAGCCTCAAAAGCGATTCAGCAACAGGCGGAGGCAGAGCGGGCAACGGAAGGCACTCCCGATTTGTCTGCTCTCCCAGATTGGCGATCGTCGGGTCCCTTTTCATCGGTGGTAGAAACCTTTGTTATGACCGATGAGGCGCGCGATCGCACCCTGCCTGTCGATCTGTACTTACCAACCCCGGCTGGCAATCGCGCTGCGGCTTCTGCCGACAATCAACGTCTTCCGGTGATCGTAATCTCCCACGGGCTGGGTTCTGATCGCACAAGCTATGCTTACCTCGCCCGTCATTTGGCATCCTACGGATTTGCAGTACTCGTTCCTGAGCATCCTGGCAGCAATTCAGAGCAAATTCAGGCCTTGATTGAAGGCCGAGTCAATCAGATGACCGATCCCCAAGAATTTGTCGATCGCCCCTTGGATATTAAGTTTGTCCTGAATCAGATGGAACAGATGGAGGCGTCGGATCCTCAACTGCATCTCGACCTCAATAATGTGGGCGTTATTGGACAATCGTTGGGGGGCTATACCGCGTTAGTTTTGGCGGGAGCCACGGTTGATTTCCGTCAGCTCATGGCTGATTGCATCCCGACGAGTCCCTCGTTCAATCTTTCGTTACTCCTGCAATGCCGAGTGTTAGATACGGCCTATCCCGTTAGTGGCCTACAGGATGATCGCATCAAAGCCGCGATCGCCATTAATCCGATTGGCAGTAGCATTCTAGGGCAACCCGGATTTGCGAGTATCCAGCGTCCGGTCATGATTGTCACCAGCACCGCCGATACGATCGCGCCTGCCCTGATTGAACAAATCGAGCCGTTTACCTGGTTGAGAACTCCCGATCGCTACTTGCTGGCCTTGCAGGGCGCAACCCATTTCTCCACCATTGGTGCCGTTGAGAATGAAATTCCGCTGCCAGAGGCGTTGGTTGGCTCCGATCCGGCGATCGCCCAGCGCTACATGAAAGCCATGAGTACGCCGTTTTTCAAGACCTATTTATCCGACTTTGCCAAATACTCGCCATCCTTACAGGCTGCCTACGCAGACCAAATTAGCCAACCTGCGTTGCCTGTGCATCTTATAAAATCCCTCGATGGGGAGCAACTTTCCCGTGCCATTAGTAGCGATGCTGATGGTGCTGCGGGCGGGTAATGCCTCGAATACGGCAAACCTAAATCAACGTATTCCAAAGCACCGCGAGGGCGATCGCTACCCCTGCCCCAATGAACGTATTGATTACGTTCACCAACTCATTCGAGAGCCAATCAAACCGATCCTGTAGGGTTGCTCCGATCACACTCTCTGCGTTCGTCGCCACAAAAGCGGCAATCACACACAGCACCGCGCCTCCAAAATCGATCAACTGGATAGCCCAGCCTAAGAGGGCGATCGCCACCGACGCAACGATCCCCGCCAACGTGCCTTCTAAACTAACTGCGCCTTCCGTGCCACGGGGAACGGGTTTCAGCGTTGTAATCAAAAATGTGCGTTTACCAAAGGCTTTGCCGACTTCGCTAGCCGTCGTGTCGGAAAGCTTAGTGGCGAAACTAGCAACATATCCCAACAACAGATAAGCAATCCACGGATGGTCGATATTCGGATTCATGAGCCTGAGGATCACCACGCCTAGAGCGCAGAGGGTGGCAACCAGGGCTGATCCCCATACGTTTTCGGGGCCTCTCGCACCGGAACGTTTCTCAGCAATGCCAGCGGCTTCTTTCTCCGCTATACCGATGCGGGTCACGGTAGACCCCACCAGGAAATACACCATCACAATGACATAGCCCCGCCAGCCCAGCGATCTCCAAATCAGAACGCCTAAAATCCAGGCGTGAACGTATCCTGCCGGAGTCAGCAATTTTTTGGGTAGCACCCAGGCCAATCCCAACAGCACTGAATTCAGTAGTATCGCTATACTCCACGGATTGGCGATCGCTTCCATCTCTAGATCCATCACAAATTAACGCTGCGGTGTCTTCTCTATTTCACCATACGGGGCATCAACCCCAGTGTCTTTAGCTATCCTTTGGAGCAGTTTCTAGGGACTCTGCCACTGTTTTTAACCGTTGAAGTTGAGCCTGCATATCGCGGCGTGTCCAGGGCGCGGCAAAGGTGTTGAACCCAAATTTGATGATGGGGTTGGGAATATCGAACTCAAAGCGGTTCAATAGTTGCGTAGTCTGAGCATCAAGGGTTTGGCACTCCCAGCGATCGCGCCCTGTAAAAAAGCCTTCGAATGCCCAAACGACCAAACCGGGCGATCGCTCAATGACCGTACTGTACAGCGTGGGTTGAATTCCTAGAATTTGAATCACAAATCGGCTTCTGCCACCAACGTCGGTAGACCATTCACCCACAGGTTCGCAGCGTAAGACCGGATTTAACCACCGATGCATTAGCCCCAAATCTGTAAAACAGCGTTCAACGTTTGGACTGCCCGCATTTATTAAGATATGTTGCTCAATTTTCTGGGAATATACCGTCATTTTTACTTTTATTTTTCAGATGGGTAGATAAAAACCGTAGGTTCACGGTATAAAGTACCCGTATCGCTTAGATAACTCAGCCTCAAAATTCATTAATGGAGTGGCTGCGTTGCGATTCAAGGTAGGCAAGCATACAGAGGACGCTCTGATTAGAATGCGATGCTGATTCCTGTGGATCAGGGGTAGCAGTAGTTACTTCTACTCCTAGCCAACTCTCTGCCTCCAGAGGGTTGTGAAGCCAGCAGCGATGCTTAAGTATGAATGCATTAACGCTTCATACTGTACAGCGGGTTGTGGTGTTTGGCAGTTGCAGCAGATATCAAGGTTAGAGGCATGTTCGACCTGATGACACGGTGCGGAACTGTTTTCACATTGAATCTGTTTGGGATTGTCATGGTGCTTTGGCAATGACGCTCAAGCTGAAGCAACTTTTACTAATTAACGTACCCCTTTTCTCGGATGTACGGATGAAATGCCGACTTGCCCGGTCTCCGTCCTTGAAACGGGTGGATTGTTCCTTGGGATGTAATTTCAGGCAATGGTCTGCTTCTCCTGATGTCCCTTAATGCAGGAGCATCTCCATCGCGGAAGGCTTGAGTTGGGTCGGTGGTTGATTAATTTTGTGTACCCCCGAAGAGTTTGAAATGCCCCATGGACTCATTTATTACAAACATTAGCGCCCAGTTGGGAAGTTTTCTGCCTAGCCTTGTGGGCGGAATTCTAATCCTAATTGCGGGTTGGATTGTGGCTGCAATTGTGGCTACTGTCGTTAAGAACCTGCTCCTCCGCATTGATGCGGATAATCGTTTGGCGGAATACGTTCTAGGCTCTTCTGCGGCGGAAAGTAAGCCTCCCATCGAAAAATGGATTTCCGCCATTGTGTTCTGGATCATCATGATCTTTGCGATTGTGGCGTTTCTGAATGCATTGCGCTTGGAGGTTGTATCTGAACCGCTGAATGAGTTCCTTCAGCAAATCTTCAGCTACTTACCACGTTTAGGTAGTGCAGCCGTCTTAATCCTGGTGGCCTGGATACTGGCAACGGTTGTAAAAATCGTTGTGACCCGTGGCCTAGATCGTTTTGGGCTAGATGAAAAGTTAAGTGCCGCTCCTGAAGGCGAAACAACTGAAAGTCCCTTTTTGCTCAGTGAAACCCTGGGCAATGTTCTGTACTGGTTTGTTTTTCTATTTTTCCTGCCGCTGATCTTAGATGTCTTGCAGTTGCAGGGGCCTCTCCAGCCCGTACAGACCTTACTGAACGATTTTCTCGCTATCCTGCCTCGGATCGTTAGCGCACTGGCCATTGCAGTGGCGGGTTGGTTTGTGGCACGGGTTGTTCGTGGCATCGTGACCAATCTGCTGGCGGCGGCGGGGGCGGATCAGCTTGGAACGCGTGTCGGAATTGCGCGATCGCAAGGTTCACTGTCGCTCTCAAACTTAACTGGAACCGTTGTATACGTTCTGATTCTGATCCCAACGGCGATCGCCGCTTTGCAGGCGCTAGGCATCAGCTCGATTACGGTTCCCGCCGTAGCGATGCTGAATGACATGATGGCTGTGTTGCCTCGGATCTTTACAGCCGCTGTCTTGTTGTTAGTGTTCTATGTCATTGGCCGTTTCCTGGCGGACTTGGTGACGGATATCCTGACGGGTGTTGGGTTTAACAACGTGTTTCAGTGGCTAGGGTTGCCTGTGCAGACCACGACAACTCCTCCTAGCACTCTAGAGTCTCCGAGCGCAGGTGAGCCTACCGTTCTTCAGCCGTCTCCCCGCCGAACTCCGTCTGAGGTCGTTGGGATTTTGGTGCTTGTGGGCATCATGCTCTTTGCATCTGTAGCCGCTGCTGAGGTTCTGAGATTCAATCAACTGACGGATATCGTAAATGGAATTCTGGCTGTTTCTGCCCAGGTTTTGGTCGGTGTCGTCATTTTTGGTGTCGGCCTTTACCTGGCCAATTTAGCGTTTAGCTTGATCGCTGGCTCGGGTGGTCGCCAAGCGCAGATTCTGGCTCAAGCAGCCCGCATTGCAATCATCATCTTTGTGGGTGCAATGGCCTTGCAACAGATGGGGATTGCGACCAATATTGTGTCTCTGGCGTTTGGTTTACTCCTCGGTGCTGTTGCAGTCGCGATCGCCATTGCCTTTGGCTTGGGTGGTCGTGATGTGGCTGCCGAGCAGCTTCGTGAGTGGTTATCGTCTTTTAAGGGCGATCGCTAACGATCCAATTTTCAGTGATCCTATACCCTTCTTAGGGTTAAACCCTAGGCTCTACAACAGCTCGCATTGCGAGCTGTTTTTTATGGGATGTCCATAGTGGGATTCGTAGAGATAGGGGGGAGTAGACCGTCCAATCTTCGCCTCTAACTCTGCACGAATCCGATTTAGAACGGAATCTTCGTCCAGAGACGACAAAATTTGCTGTATGACGGCTTTAGGGCCTTCGGTGCCCCAGGTTGCTCCATTTGCAAGATACACCTTGGCGACTTGACCAATGCCGTAAGTTGACAGACCTGCAACTCCTGCTTGGGCTAAGGCAACAGGTACATACGGAGCAAGCGATAGGCCGCCAGTAAAGGGTGCGGTGGCTCCCATCACGCCTTTAAGGGAGCTAAGCCCAGCGGCTGCCAGCAGTTCAGTGGCCGTCACTCCCCCCATCCCTATCATAATCTTCTTGAGGAGTCCTAACGCACCTTGTTGAGTCATCGGTAATCCGTATAGCTTGGATAGAGCGACAATCAAAGTCATGTCAATGACGGCTCCACCAACCATATCCAGCACCATCACGGGATTGAGGGCGATCGCAATGGCCTCGGTTAACGTAGCGCTCCAAATAATATCGTCTGCGGCGCGATCGCGAATGGCTAACTTCCGCTGCACAATCTGTTCGTTCACATTATCGGCATAGAGGAGAGTGTTTAAGGCAACCAGCGCTTTCCCGTCTTGCTGAAGCAGCTCTAAAATTTTCAGTTTCAAGGTGCTGACATCTGGCTGACCCCGTTCCATAGACACCTGGAGGTGACCCTCGGCATCCCGCACCGCCTTCCGAACCAAGGGAGCGGCTGCCGTCATCACAATCTCATCCTCTGAAATGAGCGATCGCAATCGTTCATCCCGCAGTTTTTGATAAATAACATCCCGGTCAACCTGAGAATATTGATCAACCTTATTCAACACAATCAGGATGGGTTTGCTCGCCTGCCGTAGAGTCAAGAGCGCCTCATATTCAATCCGGGTAATGTCTCCTGCGATGACAAACAGGATTAAATCTGCCTGCTGAGCAACTTGTTTTGCGAGCTGTTCCCGGCGCTGCCCATCGACTTCATCAATTCCAGGGGTGTCAATCAGCTCAATCTTGGAATCGCCGATGCTATTGAGTGCTACTCGGATCAGCGGTGAGTCGTCGGGGGCGATCGCCTCTTCAGAAATAACCCAGTCCGCATTTTGGATTTGACGAGTCACACCGTGAGTTGGCCCAGTCTCAAACAACTCTTGCCCCAAAAGCGCATTGAGTAGCGAGGATTTGCCTCGACCAACCATGCCAAAAACGGCAATCTGGATCACCATGCGATCGAGCTTGTCTAGCATCGTTTGCAGCCCTTGCATAGCTGTTTCAATGTCGCCTCGCTCGCGGGGAGACAAACTTAAGTTGTTTACAAGGGTACTTAATGCCGCCTGAGCACTCTGATAATTGATCTCTGCCTGCATCTGCTCAATGCTTTCGATGACATCATCCAAAGCATGATCAAGATTATCGGATTGAGAATCCTCTAAAAAGTTAGGATTACTAGCCATGAGCCTGTCCTAGGTCACGATGCTCGAATAACAAAAAGTGCCCTGAGACACGAGGCTACAGGACACTTTTATGCTACTAAACCATATCCTTAAATCAGGCAAATTGAGAAACAATCTCTCAAAAAAGCCCAGATTATTGAAGTAACGAGAGGGGAATCCAACTCTAGCACCTCCCAGTACCGAGAGACCCTTAGCGAAAACGACGCTTACGACGTGCCATGATAGCCTTGCGCTTACGCTTCTCTAGCGGAGTTTCAAAATGGCGATGGCTTTTCACATCCGCTAAAATTCCAGCCTTAGAAACTTGACGCTTAAACCGACGTAACGCTGATTCAATTCCTTCGTTTTCTCCGAGGACCACTTGGGTCATGCTTTATCACTCCTTGAAATGCGAATAATGCAACAATGGTATGTTTAGACTATCCGATTGCACAGCAATATATCATCTGCCTCTGGACAGCTTCCGATCCATACTACCATAACCGCGATGTCTGCTCACTTAGTGAACATATTGTTCTGCGCTGAACTCTGCAATAGGGAAGCGCTATGAGAAGCAGAGCCGCCTAGCTCCGTTGCCCGAATGAAATCCGAAAATCTCTGCATCAGTTCTGGATTTCGCCATCCCTTCTCAACCTCAAGACCCATCAACGCTAAAGACTCCTCTGGAGTGAAGGCCGCCTTATAAGGGCGTTCACTCGTTAAGGCATCGTAAATGTCGATGAGTTGAAAAACTTGAGCCAGATAAGGAATGCGATCGCCCGTTAAGTTGTCTGGATATCCACTGCCGTCCCAGCGCTCATGATGATGCCGAATAATCGGTACAACTCCTTTCATCGTTCGCAATGGCTGGCAAATTTTTTCCCCAATAAGGACGTGCTGACGCATAATGTCCCACTCATTGGGGTGAAGTTGCCCTGTCTTCAGCAGAATGGAATCTGGGATGCCTATCTTCCCAATGTCGTGCTAATATCCTCCCCACATGAGATCGCGCACCTTACTCCGGGTTAAGCCCAAAAACTCGCCAAAGGCTTTTCCTCGAATCACAAGACGCTCACAGTGATTCCCGGTGTTAGGGTCGCGGCTTTCCACAGCGCGTGCCATCGAAAATAGAACTTGCCCTGCATGATCAAGATCTTCGTTAAGACGTTTTTGACGAATCAGTGATTTAACCCGTGCCGAAAGCTCAAGCTGGTCAAATGGTTTTGTTAGAAAACCATCTCCACCAGCTTCAATACCACGCAATCGCGCCCGTCGATCATCAAGAGCTGTGATGAAGATAATGGGAATTAAGCGAGTATGCTCGTCTTGCTTGAGCCATCGGCATACCTCAAATCCATCCAGGTCTGGCATCATGACATCCAGCAAAATTAGATCTGGAGCAGACTTGACAATGCAATCCAACGCCATTTGCCCACTGCTAGCTTCAGTGACCGCGTATCCTTCCACCGATAAAAACGCAACTGCCGTCATGCGACTAGGTGTATGGTCATCAACGACCAAAACTTTTGGCTGATCTGGATCAGAACCTAGAGCCAAGTATGCTGGTTGCTTGGCGTTACGTGCATATGAGTCTTGGGGGGTACTGTCCCATATCAACATGGCACTAATCTATACTGACTCGGATATATAGGGAGACCGCGTGGAAACAATTACTTTGTTCGTCAGGAGGTGAATATCTGCTCTGAAAACGACTCACGAAAATTTAGGTGAGCTTTTAGGAAAACAAACTTTGGCTTCTAAAGATGGGCTTTGTCTATTTTTTCTGCCTACCTCTTCAGTATCTTCATAAATGATGGGAAGACAATCAGGTTTTTCACGGAGATTCTGTTAACGGCAACAGCTAGTCTAAACGAACTCATCGTACATGTGACGTGTTCGTGGTAGAGGGTTTCAGCGTCAGAGCTACCGTTACCTTTTCAGAGATCTAGCTGTGCATACACTGTTCATAGGAAACGTAATCCTATCCAGGGGCGGAATCTAACGAAGTTTCATACTTAAGTCTAGCCAGCTTGATCGTGTAATAGGGGCACTCGTTGAAATAAAATCCACGCCTGTCTCTGCTACAGATCGGATGGTCTCTAAGGTAATATTGCCAGAAGCTTCTACTTTGAGTGTTGGACGCAAACGCCGAATTCGATGAATGGCTTCACGCATTGTCTCGATAGGCATGTTATCGAGCATGATGATGTCAACCTCATCCTGGCTTAGAACCTCCTCAACCTGTTCAAGATTTTCAGTCTCCACCTCAATTGTCAATGGATACGGAATCTGGCTGCGGGTTTGCTTTACAGCTTCCCTAATGTTCCCAACAGCAACAATATGGTTATCTTTCAGCATGACTCCGTCATCTAATCCCATGCGGTGATTAATTGCTCCACCTACCCGCGATGCATATTTTTCAAAAATACGGAGCCCAGGTGTGGTTTTACGGGTGTCTACCAGTTTTGTTGGCAGATCTGCGATCGCCGCTACGTAGCTATAGGTCGCTGTTGCAATTCCACTAAGGCGCATGGCCAAATTAAGCGCCACCCGCTCCCCTGTTAACAAAGCATCGAGACTACCTGTAATCTGTGCGATAACTTGTCCTCGTTCACACCACTGCCCTTCCGTCACAGTTACGGTATACGAGGCGAATGGATCAAGAATCGGGAATACTCTCAAAGCAATGGGTAAACCAGCAATAATGCCAGCTTCTTTGACAATCCACTCAGCTTGCTGTGGCTTATCCCCGGGTGCAAGAATGCTTTGAGTTGCGCGATCGCCCCGTCCGATATCCTCTATTAACCACTCTCGCAAGCTCTGATCGGTGATTAAGGTTGGTGGCAACACCGCAGTAGCCCTGCTCATAACTCTAAACGGCCTCTGTTAAAAACTCCTGTACAAAGTTCTATCAGTACGCCGCCTCAATGAACAGAAATTTATCGTCTCGGAGCAGGGAGATTATTGAATGACGTTGGAGAGGTAATCTTTCGATATTTGATCAACCCGAATTCAGAAGATATAGGAGGTGAGCAACCTAAGCTCCTTAACCGGTAGGCTTTTCGAGAGTCAGCAAACTTTTTTCAAAAAATCTTGTTGACAATTGTTGAGGGGAGTAGTTATATTGATAAAGCGGTCGAGAGCGAGCAACGCTGAAGCGAAGTGAGCTACACCG
>JACYMB010000125.1 GCA_015272205.1 Synechococcales cyanobacterium T60_A2020_003
AAACGTTAAGGCGGCAATGGTCATGACCCCGTAGGTGAAATATCCGGCCACCTCATCGGCGAGGGTCTGGATGGGGGCTTTGCGGGTTTGGGCGGTTTCGACCAGGTGAATAATCTGAGCCAGGGTGGTTTCGCGCCCGACGCGAGTAGCTTTGATGGCGATCGCCCCAGACTGGTTTAAGCTACCCGCCACCACTGCATCCCCCGGTTGCTTCAGCACAGGCATCGACTCGCCAGTGACCATCGATTCATCCACCGTCGTTTGTCCGGCCACCACTTCACCATCCACGGGCATTTTGTCCCCTGGCAACACTTGCAGCCAGGTGCCGACGGCCACAGTGGCAGCGGGAACCTCGGTGGCCGTAGGCGTTAACGGCGAATCCGTCCAGGTCGAGTCAATCAGTCGCGCCATCGACGGTTTGAGTGCCACCAAGGCATGGAGGGCAGAGGCGGCGCGGTGGCGTGCCTGCTGTTCGAGGGTGCGCCCCAGAAGGATGAAGCCCAGCAACATCACAGGTTCATCAAAAAAGCACTCCCATCCCAACTGCGGAACGAGCAGGGCAACGGTACTGGTGACATAGGCGGTGCCTGTTCCCAGGGCAATTAACGTATTCATATTGGGCGCATTTCGCCCCAAACTGCGCCAACCGTCCACCATAATGCTGCGACCGGGGATGCTCAGCGCTAGGGTTGCTAGCCCAAAATGAAACCAGATGGAACTCAGAACCGGAATCCGTACCCAGCCGAAATGGTCTAAATGCCCAATGGCGGACAGAACCAGGAGGACACCTGCGATCGCCACTTGCCGGAGTTGGGTCTGGCGCTCTTGTTGCTGGCGTTCTTCCCAATCCGTTGCGCGATCGCCCGTTTCGGTGTCCAGGTCTTGATGCGGTTGGGAGGGAAATCCAGCCTCCGTGAGTCGTGCTGCGATCGCCTGGGGGTCAACCTCTTCACCACACTCAACGAGCGCCATCTCCGTCACCAGGTTTACCGTTGCGGAGAGTACGCCGGGATGCTGGCACAGTTCGTTTTCAACCACTTTCACGCATCCGGCACACTTCATGCCGCCTACGTCAAGGGTAATTGAGGTCGATGATGCAACAGGGGCGATCGCAGAATCTGGAGTCACGGTCATTAGGGCACGCATTAAAGGTCTATTCTGAGCCTAGGCGAAATTGCTGCAATTGCCTACCCACCATAGCTTGAGAATATCTTGAGATTGGAGCGTGCAATTCTCGATAGAATCAAACAGTGCAAGACGAGGGCCGCTATGGACGTTATTCCCGCAATTGATCTATTAGAAGGACGGTGTGTGCGCCTATATCAGGGCGACTATGAACAGTCAGAGGTTTTTGACGAAAATCCGGTAGCCGTAGCCCAGCAGTGGGAAGCTCAAGGGGCAGCCCGGCTGCATTTGGTGGATTTGGATGGAGCAAAGGTTGGTCATCCGGTCAATTGGGCGGCCATTGAAGCCATTGTCCAGGCGGTTTCGATTCCGGTGGAAGTTGGCGGTGGACTGCGGGATTACCAAAGCGTTGCAAATTTGCTAGCTCTCGGTGTGCGTTGGGCGATTTTGGGAACGGTCGCGGTCGAGCAATCCGCCTTGGTCGAAGAACTTTGTCAAGAATTTCCAGGACAGATTATCGTCGGCATTGATGCCCGCAACGGTAAGGTTGCTACGCGGGGATGGCTGGAAACGTCCGAGGTTGATGCCATTGAACTCGCTCAGCGAATGACGGATATGGGCGTCGCTGCCATCATCTACACCGACATCCATCGCGATGGCACCCTCCAAGGTCCCAATCAGCAAGCCCTCCGTGAGTTGGCCTCTGCGATTTCAACGCCAGTGATTGCCTCCGGTGGCGTCAGTTCTCTAACCGATGTTTTGGGCTTGCTCGCCCTAGAGCCGGTGGGGGTTTCCGGCGTCATTATTGGACGTGCCCTCTACACAGGGGATGTTGTGCTGAAAGAGGCGGTACGCGCCGTGGGGAACGGACGCTGGCAGGATGTGCCCCCCGACTTGGGTTCCTCTGCCTTTGCGTAGGCGATCGTCCCTGTTGCAAAACCCGAATTAAGTCATAAAATTGCGCTCCATGCGAACCATAGAGCGCAAAGAGCTTTTATTGCAACCAAAGAAAGATTTGGTTAGGACAGGGTTCAGGGGTTTCACCCCTGCGTGGGGGCACTGTCCCCATCCCCCCTTTGTCCTCGCTGTCTCTTCTACTGCTAACTGCTACATATAGCGTTCCTACATGATTTATGAAAAAGATGAGTTGTGAAATGTGCGCCCCGACGGGGCGCACATTTCACAATCCAAATAGGATTGCTATAAATAGGATTGCTATATAAGGATGAATTCTAAGCGCTAATCGGCTTGTATACGCGATCGCGCGTCGCCACCACCCCTTCAATTAAGCGATCCATATCTTCGCGAGTATGCAGCGCATTGGAGGTAATCCGCAGACGCGGCTTGGCAATAAACCAAATGGGGGAAATCCACAGTCCGTAGTCGTTCATCAACGTCCGTGCAAACACTTTGGGGTTCACTTCTGGTGGCAAAAGCACCGGAACGACGTTCGTTTCACCGATCGCCTCAAATCCATTCTCTGCAAGGCGCGATCGCAGATACTTGGTATTGTCATGCAAACGCTTCACCAACTCTGGAGACTGACGCAGCTGACGAATGCTTTCCAACGCGGCTGCCGTGGTGGGGGCAGGCAACGAAATCGTGCCGATTGAGGTGGGCGATACGTTGAGTAGTGGAATCAGCTCTGAGACATGGGAGCTAATCGCCGCTCCCGCTGAAGCGGCAAACTTCGAGAAGGTGGTCATAATCAGTGGAGTGACACCCCGCTCAATGGCATCTTGGGGCGTCATCCCAAAGTACTCATAAATGCCGCGCCCGGTAGCACCCAATGCCCCACTGGCATGGGCTTCATCCATTACCAAAACGCTGCCCTCGTAGTTCGACATAATGTCGATCATTTCCGGCAGAGGCGCAATGTCTCCGTCCATTGAGAACACGGCATCGGAAATCACCATCACCCGATCATCTGGGCGAATGTAGCGCTTCATCTTGCGGGCGAGATCATCCATATCACAGTGGCGATAGGCACGCACCCGCACCTGAGGACTATGGCCGAACAATTTGCCAGAGCGGGTTCCCGCATTGGCGATCGCCGATACGATGCAGCCGTGATTCAACACATCGGTGAAGATAATCGTTTCGCGTGTGTGCTGAAATCCGGGTACTGGAATAGCTAGATGGCAAAACGCATCCATCAGCGCTTGCAGTGCCATCCACGCATTCAAAAAGAGCTGGGTATGCTGCAGATGCTTAAACTCAGAAATTTCTTTTTCCAACTGCCGATGCAGATCAATCCGTCCGCTGAGTACGGAGCAAGAGCTGTTCGAGGTTCCATACTGCAAAATAGCGTCAATGGCAGCTTGTTGAACGGCTGGATTGTGCACAAGTCCCAACACATCATTCGTACAGAATGTCAGGACAGTACGGCGTTCCCCCGTTGATGCGTCTTCAATATCAACGAGATTCCCTTTCTTGCCATGACAAATGTACTCGTCTGGGTCAAGGCCGCTCTCGTACCAACGCTGAACATATTCTTTAACGACTTGCACAGTTTACTCCCCTCACCATATGTTTTGATTCTCTGATGGCCCATGAAACGGGTTTTGAACAATTACCCCACTGAGCGCCCCGGATAACTCTAACCCCAAAATCCTGCCGTCTTCAAACCAGCGCATCGGACTTAGATGATGCCTGATCGGCTTGAAAAATGGGCGAACCAGACAATTGACTTGATTGTTGCATAAATTGTTCATACTGCCGAACCATTAGTCGCTGCAGAGCAATAATTGCTGGATTAATCTCTACATAACGCCTAGAGGGATTATCCAGATAGACAGCCTGCTCACTTTCCATCATTTCTATATCTTGATTCAGAAATGGTCGCAGCATAAAGCGCTGAATTACCCAACTCAGAGCAGGCTTAATCGGCTGAATCAGCCATGACGGTAGATTAACGCGGAAAAAAAATAGGGCAAACGAGCGACTTTCTGCAACGTCTACCGGAAGCCGCATCAGGTAGACCGACGACACTCCCTGGAGTGTGCTTTTGTAGTGGGGATAGAGATACTGAATGGTGACGGGTAATGTTGTAACCTCGTCGGCGCTCTCACTCAAGCCTAGAAACTTAGCCAGGTGACCTTTATAGGACACTTGGTACTCGGCTCGAATTGAAGCGTCCGTTGCCTTCAAATCCAAGAGCACAGGGTTAAACCACCCTTGCAAATCCTGATGCAGTTCCCCATGGAACACATCCATTGCGTTTTCATTGCAGACAGTGAAATGGGCGTTGAAATGAGCGGTAATGGGCACCATGACCCACTGATCATCACCGTACTCATCCACCTCAATCAGCGGCTGCTGCGCTGCTAAAGATGGATCACCAGGAAAGACCCAAATCAAACCGTACTTTTCCTGAATGGGATAGCGGCGAGCTTGGGCACAGGGAAGCTTTTGGCTTTCGGGAAGGTAGGGAATGCGAACGCACTCTCCTGTATTGCCATCAAATTCCCAGCCATGGTACGGACAGGCAATATGTTCCCCTCGAACCTTACCCCGGTGGAGTTCAACCCCCCGATGGGGACAAGCATTCTCCAGCGCGTGCAGGACACCATGGTCATCGCGATAAATGGCGATCGCCTGCTTCCAAACCTTGACTGATTGGATTTGTCCAGGTTTGAGCTGGTTTGCCCAGCCCGCAGGATACCAATAGTTGGGATTGATACCCACAGTTCGGACAACGTTTTGGACGGTATGACCGTTTAATGTTGTCGTCAGATCCATACGCACACCGACCCTGTACCCGTTACTTCTACAACAGTGCTATGCAAGACACCAAAACAGTTTAGTATCAATTTGTAAAAATCGGGCAATGTTTATTCCGCATGGCAAACTGTCACACATATCCCCTTGGGACTGCGCTGCCCGTGTCAACCCTAGTAGGCTGACATCTGCCTTGACGCTACACCACGCTTGGCAGAGATTACACTCAGTTTTGCCTACAGGAGAGGCATTGGAACAGAAACTCCGATTGTAGAGGCCGCCATTGGCGATCGCCAATACATCATGCCCTACTTCGTATACATCAAGCTTTGACCCCTCAATTCCCAAAAAAGTTTCCGGTCGGAGGGGATAACACCCGAAAATCTGGTCAGGAGCGATGATACCCAGTGTTCTGCAAAATCGATTTGGCTCGATAAAGCTGTTCCACCAGAAATAATCGCGCCATCTCGTGGGTAAACGTCATCGCAGAAAGGCTGAGTTGATACCGACTGCGATCGCTCAGGGAGGTGTGCGTACCCTCCGGCCCTCCAATGGCAAATACAAGGGACTCAGCGTGCGATCGCTCCATAAATCGGGCAAACTCCTCTGACGACATTGCCTTACCCCGTTCCGACATCACCACCAACGTTTCATGCGGGCGCATGGCCTCCAAAATTTTGGCAGCCTCTCGTTCAGGGGTGGAATCTTTGACTTCGACAATCTCTAATTCTGGCAAGCGCTTCCCATACTCCCGAATGCCCTCTAGGATCCACCGTTTCTTGACCTTACCGACGGCGATAATCCGCGCCCTCAATGCCAGCATGTCTAGCTAGTTCTCCTACTCTGGCTGGGCAGATTCAGATGCATTTGATTGTGCTGTCTCCAAACGACGATTCCCGAATAAGGGCTGAATCGCCTGTGTTGCAATGTGAGACAGCAATCCTAGCGGTCCCGCAAACAAACATAAAATTAGAGAATGAATAGTCCAAACACCAGTCCGTCGTCCTTCTAAATAAATCCAACGTCCCGCCAGCAAATCCATCACCAGAAAATGAACCCATCCGGTGAGTGCTACCCGCTCATCCCCAAACAATCGTGCAATATCGGAAAGTGTGGGGTTCGCAAAGGACTGAGCAGAGTCTGCGGTTAGACTGGTTGCAAAAAGGTAGGCATATAATCCGGCCAATGGTACAAATGGCAACAATGAGGTCATCCCCCGTAGGGTTACTGACCAACGGGGCAGCAGAATCATACCCAGCCAAAACGGCAACACATAGAGATTGGCAAGATTGAACAGAACATCTAGCGTCATGATGTATCAAGGTAGAGCTACGAGCAGAAATTAATGTCAACCGGACTGTTAAGCTGATGTCAACCGGACTGTTAAGCGTCTGTCTCGCCATTCCCAGAAAACAGGGAACAACCGGACTAACTCCGCTGGAGATCAGCATTAGCGTTCCTGCTACGTTGTCCAGCGATCGCATCAAAAATTGGCTGATGGATTAAGTGCTACCCAGATGCAGGGTTTATCAACACAACTGTATTTCTGTATTTCTGTCGTTAGGGTGGTGCTTACATTTTGACTTAGACGAGAGTTTACTGCGATGGCAAATGACCAATCACTACCTCTGGTGACTAGAGTCAGCACGTGGACCGTCGGGGGTCTACTTGGAGGGTTGGTTGGCTCCCTGACTGCGGTCATGCTGACTCAGGCGATTAAGCAAATCCTTGATTTCGTCTCTGGCCTGGGTACCCTCTGGTGGCTGCTGCTGCCACTGCTCGACGTCACATTGGCGGTGCTGATCCTGTTTGGACTGGATAGGGGCGCATCGGTACAAACCTTAGTCCCCCAGGATGTCAGTCTTGATCAGCAGCCTCAGCAGACCTGGTACTCGTTCCCCCATGACGTTGCTCGAGCCGATCTGACGGGGGAGGTGGTGAACACTGCCGGAGCAGAGGAGACGTTCCCCTGGGAGCGGGCACCGTTGCGTGCCCTTGCGATCCTGTCTACACGGCGGCGGTTGTGGCAGGGGGGGTGGGGGCGTGTTACTGCCCTCCACACACATTAAGTTATTCTGCAATTGGGTGTCCTTTTGTAAAACTTGTTGCCTCTTTTGTGAGAAACCCTCTGGCGGAGTAGAAGAGTGTATACAGTAAAAATAAAGAAAAGCTTAAAAAGAGGTCGCCATGACTCCTTTACTGCTAAGACACCTGTGGTCTGCTGTTGAAGAAACACAAACGAACTTGATTCTGAACCTGGATGATAACAGTTTGGTTCAGTCCCTCTTGGGCAGGGTTCAGCAATTGCGATCGCTCGATGGTAGTGAAAGCGATGCCCTAAGCGAATACATTCAGGCCAAGCTCCCCCTCATTCGCGATCTTGCGGAGGGACGCTAGCGCCCCCTAGCGATTCCCGACGACCAGTCTGCTGGGCAGCCTCTAAGCTTAGCCAGGGCTGAAGCAAATTAATTCTGCTACTTCATAACGCCTCAGGGGTTGTCCACTCAACGCTGCAACGAGATGGTCGATCACTGCATAACCGTGTAGTTGGATACAAAACAAATCGTTAAAGCAGGGGAATGTTAAGAATTAATTACTGAGCGAAAACATCGGTTACAAAATCGATGTTTGTTTTTCGATCATGTCAATCTAAATGCGGGTATTGGGCCTGCACAAGCCTAATATTTGTGCTGTACTCTTGCGGTTTGTGAATGCTATCTGAGACACTTTCCGACAAGCATTGCGTGTAGAATATTCGGCAACCGTGGTTCAGTATCCACGTGTCGGACATCTGCCGCAGTGATGGTTCATAATGCATGTTTTGTAGCTGAGAAGAGAGAACAATAATTATGCGTAAGTGGGGTTTCCTACTCGCTGCTGCTGGAATGGTAGCGCTTACAGGCTGTGGAGGCGGAACAACGACATCGGCTGATTCTCCTGATGCCACTGCTGCTCCTGGGGCAGGAGCGAGCCGTTTAGATACCGTGACTGAACGGGGTGAGCTGGTCTGTGGTGTAGACGGAGGCATTCCTGGTTTCAGCTTTGTAGACTCCAGCGGTCAGTACTCCGGTCTAGATGTAGATGTGTGTAAAGCTGTGGCCGCCGCAATTTTTGGCGATGCCAGTAAGGTTCAGTACCGCAATCTAGACTCTACGGAGCGTTTCACCGCTCTGGCCGGGGGTGAGGTAGACATGCTGTCTCGAAACACCACCTGGACCAGCAGCCGAGATGCCGCAGGCGGCAACGGTCTAGAGTTTGCGCCAACCACCTTCTACGATGGTCAAGGCATGATGATTCGGGCTGATAGCGGAATCGAAAGCCTAGAAGATTTTGAAGGCAAGTCGATTTGCGTTGAGACGGGTACAACGACCGAACTCAACCTCACGGATCGGATGCGCGAATTGAATGTAACCTTTACTCCGGTTGTATTCCAAGATGCAGATGCTGCCTATGCCGCATTTGCGGAAGGCCGCTGCGAAGGCATGACATCGGATAAGTCTCAGCTTGCGGCTCGTCGTACCACCCTGCCTAGCCCCGATGACTTCATGCTGATGGATGTCACGATGTCTAAAGAACCGCTAGCCCCTGTAACTATCAACAACGATTCTCGCTGGTTTGATGCGGTGAAATGGGTAACCTACGGCTTAATACAGGCAGAAGAGTTTGGCATTACCCAAGCCAACGTTGACGAAATGCTGAACAGCGAAAGCCCTGATATTCGTCGCTTTTTGGGCGTTGAGGGTGACCTCGGTACGCAGCTAGGCTTGCCCAACGATTTCATGGTATCCGTGATCAAAGCGGTCGGGAACTATGGTGAGATCTATGATCGCAACGTTGGAGAAGGCTCTGAGCTGAAAATCCCCCGAGGATACAACGCGCTTTGGACGGATGGTGGCCTCATGTATGCGCCTCCCTTCCGTTAAGACCTGAAACTTGACAGAGATGGAGTCTCAATCCATCTCTGTTCATTTTTTATGATGATTATCAATTTCTTAGGGCAAATTGAGGGCTGACTCCATCTAACCTAGATAGTGCTAAAAGATGACGACGTCAGTAAGTTTCAAACGCTCAGTTTTGACGCATCCTAACGGTATCAGAGTTTAATTTTAAGTGTCGGCTAGCTTGATATAGTCGTGCAATATACGGGTTCAATCGCGAGACAAACGAGATGACCATAGGCACCGAAGAAAAGATTCCCCTTTGGCGAGACGAACGCTTCTGGAAAATCGCCTTTCAAGCGATCGTTGTAGCGATTCTGGTGGTAATGGCCAGCATCTTGATTGGCAACCTAAATCGCAATATGCAACAAAAGGGAATCCAGTTTGGCTTCAGCTTCTTAAGCAGTCCGGCTGGATTCAGCATTGGTGAAACGATCCTTCCATTCTTACCCAATGACCCCTACATCCGGGCGCTGATGGCAGGTATGGCAAACACCCTGCGCGTGGTGGTTTTTGGTATTTTCTTCACCACGATTTTAGGAATTGCTGCCGGAATTGCCAGTTTTTCAAGCAATTGGCTGGTTCGCAAGCTTAGTTTTGGGTATGTCGAAATTGTGCGGAATACGCCGCTGCTGTTGCAACTCTTCTTCTGGTATTTCGCTGTTTTCTTTGGTCTACCCAAACCGGATGAGCCAGATGTGTGGTTGAACTCTGTCTTCTTGAGCAAAGCCGGAATCTACATTCCCTGGCCGGGGAATACGGTTTCGGTTTGGTTATGGATCGCGATTTTGGTGTTAGGGGCGATCGCCACCTTGTTTATCTGGAAATGGCGCACCTACCTGATGGTGGAGCGAGGCGAGTCAGGCAAACCGCAGATCATTGCATTGGCGGTGCTGGCGATCGCCGCCATTTTGATCTTCATTTGGGGCCTTAACTGGCAATTTCCATCCATCGGCGACAATGGTCAAGCCAGTGGTGGCCTCCGGCTTTCCTTAGAATTTTCGGCATTGTTAGCGGGTCTAGTTTTCTACACCGGGGCGTTTATTGCAGAGATTGTGCGGGCTGGCATTCAGTCGGTGTCTAGGGGACAGTGGGAAGCGGCGCGATCGCTGGGGTTACAGCAGGGCTTGGTCATGCAGCTTGTGGTGTTTCCCCAGGCGCTGCGCGTGATCTTGCCGTCCCTCAACAGTCAGTATCAAAACCTGACCAAGAACTCTAGCTTAGGATTTGCGATCGCCTATCCTGAAATCTACTCGGTTTCAAATACCACCTATAACCAAACCGGGCGTCCGGTCGAGGTCTTTATTCTGATCATGGCGGCGTTCTTGTTAACGAACCTCATGATTTCGGCGTTTATGAACTGGCTCAATGGTTCAGTGCAACTGAAGGAGCGCTAGCGCTGTTAGTTTACTGTCTCTTGAATTGCAGTTAATCTTTACCATTCACCATGACTACTGCCTCTCCCGAACACGTACCGATGAAAGCGCCTCCCGCTGCAAAGCAGATGAGCCCTGTGGAATGGCTCAAGAAAAATCTGTTTAGCAATTGGTTTAATTCGCTGCTGACGATTATTGTGGCGCTTGTCCTATTCCAGTTTATAGGTGGATTTTTCCATTGGGCCTTTACAACGGCACAGTGGCGAGTGATTCCAGCGAACTTGCCGCTATACATCGTGGGATTGTATCCTGCCGACCAGTACTGGCGAATTTGGGTGCTAACGGCAATCATCGTCTCCCTATCGGGTTTAACGTGGGGAGTGCTGGCTCGGAACGTGGCGCGATTGTATAGCCGTCCGGTGTTGATTGGCATTGCGATCGTGGGTGCGCTTGCCGTACTAACGCCTACTCCACCGTTGTACCGCTTGCTGCTGCTCGGGTGCGTTGCCTTGGTGGTGGCAGGAGCTTGGATTGGGCGATCGCTAGGACAGCGGATCAGTGAGATTGGACGCTGGCTGTCGGTGGCGTGGATTTTGCTATTTCCCGTGGCGATGTGGCTAATCGGCGGAGGACTGGGACTGCCAGCGGTGCGGTCGGATAACTGGGGCGGATTGATGCTGACCCTACTTACGGCGATCGCCGGTATTTTGCTCTGTTTCCCACTGGGAGTGATTCTAGCGTTGGGGCGGCGGAGTCCATTACCCATCATTCGCTGGCTTTCAACAATTTATATTGAGTTGATTCGGGGGATTCCCCTCATTGCAATTCTGTTTATGGGACAGGTCATGATTCCGCTGTTCTTGCCAGAAGGGATGCGACCCGACCGAATTCTCCGAGCCATTATTGGTTTGACTTTATTTAGTGCGGCCTATCTTGCCGAGAATGTGCGCGGTGGATTGCAGGCGATTCCCAGAGGCCAAACGGAGGCGGCAAACGCCTTGGGTCTAAATACGCCGAAGACCCTCGCCCTCATCGTGCTTCCCCAGGCGCTCAAAGTTTCGATTCCGGTGATTGTCGGTCAGTTTATCAGTTTGTTTCAGGATACGACGCTGTTGAGTATTGTCGGTTTGTTAGAACTTTTGGGCATGGGGCGATCCATTCTCGCCAACCCAGAGTTTCTCGGTCGCTATGCGGAGGTCTATCTATTTGTTGGCGTGATTTTCTGGGTCTTCTGCTACGCCATGTCTTTGGGGAGCCGACGACTAGAAAAAGCTCTCAGTTCAGAGCATTAGGGCAAATCTGGGTTTTGGCAAATGGCTGAGACGATGGTTCGATGCCAAACTACAAGAAACCTGCCCATCGGAGACAGATTTGAGTATATCGTGTTGCTGAATTAGGAAAACAACCCATGACACAACCTCACGCGGATGCAATGACTACCCACGCAGCCGGAAACGAAACTATGATTATTGCTGAAAACGTGGAGAAGTGGTACGACAACGGTTTCCATGTGTTGCAAGGGGTCAGTTTGACCGTTCAAAAGGGGGAGGTTGTCGTAATCATGGGGCCATCCGGCTCCGGGAAGTCAACCTTTATCCGAACCTTCAATGCCCTAGAACCGTATCAGAAGGGGCGGATCACCATTGACGGAATTCACCTCACCCATGACCTGAAGAATATCGATGCGATCCGTCGCGAAGTGGGGATGGTGTTCCAACAGTTCAACCTCTTCCCCCATTTGACCGTTTTACAGAACGTCACCTTGGCTCCGATCTGGGTGCGGCGATGGCCGAAAGCCAAGGCCGAGGAAGTGGCGCTGCAACTGCTGGAGCGAGTCGGAATTCTACAACAAGCGAAGAAGTTTCCAGGACAGCTTTCGGGGGGACAACAGCAGCGGGTGGCGATCGCCCGTGCTTTGGCGATGCAGCCTAAAATTATGCTGTTTGATGAACCCACGTCGGCGCTTGACCCAGAAATGGTGCGCGAGGTGCTGGACGTGATGCGAACCCTGGCGGATTCGGGTATGACGATGGTGTGCGTGACCCACGAGGTGGGCTTTGCGCGGGAAGTCGCTGACCGTGTGGTCTTAATGGCCGACGGTCTTCTGGTTGAAGAAGGAACTCCGGAAGAATTTTTCAATAATCCCCAGGAAGAGCGGACGCAAAAGTTCCTGTCTCAGATTTTGTAGATCGGCAGATTTTTAATCCTGCGGGGTGTCGGTAAAACGAGAGGGCTGTTTCTAGGCTGGTCACCGTGGGATTGATGAAGCTTGGATGGGGTTCTCTTGATAATATGTAGAACTGTATCGATTGATGCGTTGGTAGGCTGCGATCGCACGATAGTCTGGTACTGACTGAAGCGGTGTCCTGCCTTGCTTGCCGTCAAAACTATAGTTCTTCGGAGTTTCGCGTATGTCAGCAGAGCAAAATGGGCGATCGCCTCATCGGATTGTCATTGTGGGTGGAGGCTTCGCAGGACTCTACGCGGCAAAAGCGCTGGGTAACACCGCTGACATTCACGTGACTCTGATCGACAAGCGCAACTTCCACTTATTCCAACCGTTGTTGTATCAAGTGGCAACCGGACGGCTTTCTCCGGGGGATATCTCGTCGCCGCTGCGGGGGATTCTCAGCCATCACCGCAACACAACCGTACTCATGGGCGATGTCCTCGATATTGATCCAGAGCATCAGCAGGTTGTTTTACGAGATGCTCCTGCCGTTCCCTACGATAGTTTGATTGTGGCCACAGGGGTTAGCCATCACTACTTTGGGAAAGATTGGAACGACATCGCCCCCGGCTTAAAGACCATTGAGGATGCCCTGGAGATGCGTCGCCGTATTTTTCTGGCCTTTGAAGCGGCAGAGAAAGAGACTGATCTGGAGCGTCAGCAATCGTTACTCACCTTTGTCGTTGTTGGGGGTGGCCCAACAGGAGTGGAGTTAGCGGGAGCCTTAGCCGAGCTTGCCTTCCACACGCTCAAAGATGACTTCCGCAATATCGATCCGCAGCAAACGAAAGTGATTTTGCTAGAGGGGATGGATCGGGTGCTGCCTCCCTATCCGCCAGAATTATCGCTGGAAGCAGAAACATCTCTCAAGTCTCTAGGGGTAGATGTGCGTACCAGTACCCTGGTGACCGACATTCAAGGCGATGTGGTCACGATCAAGAGTGGAAATGACATCACCACGCTGCGATCGCAAACCGTGCTTTGGGCTGCCGGAGTCAAAGCATCACCCATGGGGCAAGTGCTGGCTGACCGCACCGGAGTTGAATTGGATCGGGTGGGTCGGGTCATCGTGGAACCCGATTTTTCGATTGCAAACTATCCCAATATTTTTGTGTTGGGGGACTTAGCCCACTATGCCCAAGATGGTAAGCTCTTACCGGGGGTGGGCGCAGTGGCAATGCAGGAAGGAGACTATCTGGCACGACTGATTAAATGTCGGTTGCAGAATAAGTCCATCAAGCCGTTTCGATATCTCGATCAAGGCAGCCTTGCCGTGATCGGACGCAACGCCGCCGTCGCGAATATCTGGAATTTCCGCATGTCGGGCATTCCGGCTTGGCTGATCTGGGTATTCGTCCACATCTATTACTTAATCGAGTTTGATAATAAGTTGGTGGTCATGGTGCAGTGGGGCTGGAACTACCTCACCAATCACACCGGATCGCGCATTATCACTGGACGAGATGCCCTCAAACCTTTTGGAGCGCCACCTGGATCACTTGGTATCCTTCACGAGCGATTTATCACTGGACGAGATGCCCTCAAACCTTTTGGAGCGGCGATCGCTGAAACACCATCAACCGGGACAGCAGGAAAGGCTACAGATCGAGAAAAAGCTAGCGTTTAGGGAATCATCTTGAAATCGATACAGGATGACCTCTATTCCTCGATCTGCCAGCCAAACACTACCTCTGCAAGCCTAGGCGATCGCCTTTAGCCAGCAGGCCACATCAACAGCAAGGGTCGATCCGAGGGTGAGCAGAAGCCATACCTGGTTGCGATCGCGCTCTGGAACCGATAGCCCTGGAGGGGGAATAAAGCTAGGATCAATCGCCAACACATCAATCCCCCACGTTTCCATTAGGGGCAGCAGTTGTCCGCGCAGATGTTTGACGTAAAGTTCCTGGGCGCGATCGAGGGACAAGTTCAGGTGAAGCAACGTCCCGACATGGATAAGACGCTCAATCCAACTCACGATGTCGCCAACGGTCTGCGCCTCTTGTTCCTGGAACACATGCCAGAGCGATCGCAGAATCAGCTGTTCGAGTCCCTGCTGACCATCGGGCAAATTCAGGCGACAGTGAAGACTGTTGGCTTCCGTCACGATCGCCTCTAACTCCGCTAGATGATTCATACAGCTTGATAAATTGCCATTTGGAAAATCCCCCGCATCCCGTTCGAGCGATCGCAGCGTCATCGCCGCCCGATGACTAATGGCCACCTCGGCGGCCACTTGCAGCTCAATGGGAACCTCCAACTCATCCCGATGGAATGCCATTAAAACGCCATAGTTATCGCGATACACCTGGGTATACAGCTGATCGAGGCGGGTTAAGGTTTCCTGGCTGAGCAGACGCATAATCCGATGTCGCTCCTCCGCAAACAGGTTTTGGAGGCTGTAGGACTGATCCCCAAATACCCGATTCATCGCCAGAATAGCGTGGGCGGCACTCGCTTGCTTCAGGGCGCCGAACACATCCTCTTTCATTTGGCTATAGTCCCGCTGCCCGGAGGAGGGTTGGATACAGCAATGAAAATCCCATCCCCCTAAGTGCAGGACGGCAAAGACCAAATCCTCACGTTCGGTGGTGATGTCAGACGTTAGCTCAATCCGACCAACGGCAAGGGTTAGCGATCCCATCCGCTGAATCTGGTAATCCAACTGCTTAGCGCGATAGCAGTAGACCCGCTGTTCGCGATTGTAAGTGGTAAACAAAGAACTAATCGCGTAGTGGGCAGCAACCTGCTGGAGATTGATTTGGGACGGAATCACAAGCTGGCGATACACGGTCGATCCATTGCGGAAAGACTCAACATTGCTCGGCGCATCGGCAAGCTGATACACAAACGCCTCTTCCAGGCGCGTTCCCGTCACTTCCGCCGCCAGCTCGATTGCCCGCGCCGCATAGCGCAGAATTTGCACCCCCTCTGGCCGGGAAAGTTCATCAAAAAACCAGCCACAACTGGTGTACATCAGCAGGGCGTGGCGCTGCATTTCCAGGAGTCGTAAGGCATCCACCCGCTCTGCATCGCTCAATTCATGGGTTTGGTGGGTCGTTAGGAACTGATTAAGGTTGCTAGAGGAGCGATCGCGAATGACGTGAATATATTGATCCCGTGCCTGCCAGGGATCTTTCAACAATGGACGGGCAGCATCTTCGTATACCGTCATCAGGCGATCGCGCAACCAGTCTAAACTTGTCCGCAACGGACGCCGCCATTTTTGGTTCCAGGTGCCGCCACCGCCGCAACCACAATCGTCTTGCCAACGATCGACACCATGACAGCAACTCCAAGCGGTCACGGGCTTTAGCTCCACTTCCCAGGTTGGTGGGCTAATGCTGAGGTAATGGGCGTAATTGGTCACCGTCCAGCCCCGTTTGGGAAACTCATAGGCAAAGGCATAGGCCACGGCTTTCTCACGACCGGGCTTATGGTGACCAAAGGTTTCGCCATCGGTCGCCATCGAGATGAGCTGTGCCGGACGATGATCCCCGCGCACAGCTTGGGCGATCCGTCCTGCGAAGTGTTGCGAACTTTCCAGCACTTCGTTAAAGCCCATATCCCGCGAAATTGGGCCATCGTAAAAGAAGATATCGAGATAATCCCGCTGGGGATCACCATCGGGCAGAAAACAGCGATAGGGACGGGTCGGATCGATCTGGCTGCCGCCTACCTCTAGCCAATCCGGTTCGGGATCGGCGTCACTGGCAAAGGGGCGACAGCGCTGCGCCTGGGACGGAGCCAGCACAATGAAACGAATACCTTCCTCAATTAATGCAGCGACGGTAGCATAGTCCACCGCAGCCTCTGCCAACCACATGCCTTCCGGTTCGCGACCAAAGCGCGATCGAAAATCGGCAATACCCCACCGAATTTGGGTTTTCTTATCCCGCGCATTCGCCAAGGGCATGATGATGTGGTTATACACCTGGGCGATCGCATTGCCATGACCATTAAGCCGATCGCAACTGCGGCGATCGGCTTCCAAAATCTGCTGATAGGCTTCGATGTCGTAGCGCTCTAGCCAGCTCATCAGTGTGGGGCCGATGTTAAAGCTGAGATACTCGAAATTGTTGATGATTTCGATGAGTTCGCCGCGATCGTTGAGAATTCGAGCGAAGGCATTGGGACGATAGCACTCGTGGTGAATTCGCTCATTCCAATCATGGAACGGGGCGGCACTGGGCTGGCGCTCAATCGCATCCAGATAGGGATTTTCGCGCGGTGGCTGATAGAAGTGGCCATGGACGGTGACATAGATCCCAGTGGCGGTTTTCAAGGGATCAATCTGGGGATCGCTGATTGGAGGGGCGATCGCCACTTGAGGAGTGGAGTTCATAACCATAGGACAACTATTAAATCTCGTTAAGGGGATCAGTACGTTTGGACGATCCCTAGGCGGGAATCATCATCACATCATGAAAAAGATTTGGGAACGAATCGCTAGAGTCCAGCAAAACTAAGCGATCCCCGACTTTTTGTTGAAGAAAAGCTAGGGCGATCGCCGCTCTAGGATTACCCAAGAGCGATTGGAACGAGTTGAATTGGGAAAAAATCTGACTACGCATAAGAGCAGACGAAATGCTGCTATCTTCTCCAGCGCAACGGCCTATCTAGGGAGCAAAAATGCTTAATCTGGGATTTTAGGTGTTGTTAACCCAGATACATTAAAAAGATCTTGGCAGAATAGCATGGTTAGCACTAAACGATCTTGTAGGTTTAGCCCAGCTTATATCCCTCAAAAGTATAGCTCATGTTTTTTCGGTCGCCTCATAATCACCAAACAACGCAACAAAAAAGCGGCATTCAAACAAATGCCGCTGTTCTGAATTTAGGAAACTATGGGAAATAGCTAATTCCCGAAACTGCGCATTTAGCAGTCGTAGTACAGCGCAAACTCGTAGGGATGGGGACGCAGACGCATAGGGTTCACTTCATTGTCCAGCTTGTACTCAATCCAGTTGGTGATGAAGTCTTCGGTGAACACGCCACCCACGGTCAAGAAGTCATGATCTGCTTCCAGAGCTTTCAAGGCATCCAGCAAGGAACCTGGGGTTGAAGGAATCTTCGCCAGTTCCTCAGGGCTGAGGTCGTAGATATCCACATCCAGAGCCTCTCCGGGGTGAATCTGGTTCTTGATCCCGTCGATACCTGCACACAGCATGGCTGCAAATGCCAGATAGGGGTTGGAAGTAGCATCGGGGCAGCGGAACTCCAGACGCTTCGCTTTCGGATTGTTGCCAGAAAGCGGAATCCGAACGGAGGCTGAGCGGTTGCCCTGGGAATAGGCCAAGTTGACCGGAGCCTCAAAGCCAGGAACCAATCGCTTGTAGGAGTTGGTGGTGGGGTTGGTGAGTGCCAACAGGGCTGGAGCATGCTTCAGAATACCACCGATGTAGTACAGTGCCATGTCGCTCAGTCCAGCGTACTTGTCACCCGCAAACATGGGCTGGCCGTCTTTCCAGATGGACTGGTGAGTGTGCATCCCCGATCCATTGTCATTAAACAGCGGCTTCGGCATGAAGGTAACGGTCTTGCCGTACTTGCGAGCCACGTTCTTGATGACGTACTTGTAGATCATCAAGTTATCGGCAGACTTCACCAGCGTGTCGAACCGAATACCCAATTCGCACTGACCACCGGTTGCAACTTCGTGGTGGTGCTTCTCGATGGGCACGCCGCACTTCGCCATCGTCAGCAACATCTCGCTCCGCATGTCTTGGGAGGTGTCGGTCGGCGCAACGGGGAAGTATCCTTCTTTGTAACGAGGCTTGTAGGCTAGGTTTCCACCGGGCTCTTCCCGCCCGGAGTTCCAGCGACCTTCGATGGAGTCTACATAATAGAACGCCTTGCTTTCAGTTTGATCGAAACGAACGTCATCAAAGATGAAGAACTCTGCTTCTGGGCCGAAGAATGCGGTGTCACCCAGTCCTGAAGCCGCCATGTAATCTACCGCTTTTTGAGCGATCACGCGGGGGCAGCGATCGTAGGGCTCTCCAGTACGGGGTTCTTTAATGCTGCAAATAACGCTCAGCGTTGGTTCTTCCATGAAGGGATCGATCCAAGCCGTGGTGGGATCGAGAACCATACACATATCGGATTCGTTAATGGCCTTCCAGCCCCGGATGCTGGAACCGTCGAAGGGCACACCATCAACAAAGCTACTTTCATCGATTTGGTCTTGGTATACCGTCAAGTGCTGCCAAATCCCTGGCATATCGATGAACTTTAGGTCAACCAACTGGATATTCTTCTCTTTAATCCAGTTCAAGACATCTTGTGCAGTCTGAGCCATGAATTATTCCTCGCTTCTGGGCTATCAAGTATGACTGACGTAGCAAGGTGTGGAGATTAGCTAACGGCAGAGGAGCGATCGCCCACTCTATCCCGTTTGGGAAGCCTATCGGTTTCACCTTCGCATTACCAACACCTCAGCGCTCTCATTAACTCGAGAGAGGGCAACCTAATGACGGAACCTTGTAATCAGCTAAAGAGCTCTAGACTGCTGCGTCACGTATTGCCGCTGGTAATGGGAGTAGCATCTCTACGTTTTTACACCTGAATCATCCTAGAAACAGGCTCCTCCTTATTTTGTATCCAAAGATACAAAATCTAGATTCCATCTCAGAGAATATTGCGTGCGCGGCAAATCGCACATAAAACTTAACAATATAAGCCCCCCCGAACCAAGACCCAGAGAGGATTACAGCAAACGCACCGTGATACACTGGTCACTGAACAACCCTCGATCGCCGCCATCGAAATACGGTTTAGTTCAGTGCTTTGCGGCGCAAGTTTAAGCTGTCGCAGTGCTTTTAATAAGTAGATGTCGATTTTACAGATAAGTATTGGGAGACAAGTTTCATGCGGGACGCGGTGACAAGTCTGATTGGTAATTACGATGTCACAGGTCGCTATTTCGACCAAAACGCAATGGACTCGCTGAAGTCCTACTTTAGTTCTGGTTTAGCACGTGTTCAGGCGGCAGCCGTGATCAATTCCGATGCAGCATCCATCGTTAAATTGGCAGGCTCTCGACTGTTTGAAGAGGTGCCAGAATTAATCCGTCCGTCCGGAAATGCCTATACAACCCGCCGCTATGCAGCATGCCTGCGTGATATGGACTATTACCTCCGCTACGCGACTTATGCGCTGGTAGCTGGCAATACGGATGTTTTAGATGAGCGAGTCTTACAAGGTCTGCGGGAGACTTATAATTCTTTAACTGTGCCGATCGCCCCAACGGTGCGTGGCATTCAAATTATGAAGGATATTGTGAAGCAGAAAGTAGAAGCTGCGGGGATTGAACCAGGCGAGTGGCTCGATCAGCCGTTTGACCACATGAGCCGTGATCTCAGTGAGTCTGATCTTTAATTCACAACTGATGCCTGCACTGGGTGAAAGATTTGTTTAGTGGTTAGGTGCCTCCGTCTTGACGAACGGAGGCATTTCTTTATGCGGTAGTGCTACACAGGTAATGATGCGTTGTAGTGGTGGATGAAATTCCACAGCAAACCAATGCGATTACGCAGACTCTTGGAAAAGGCTAAACTCCGACGGACAAACCGTGAGACCCACTGTTGCAAGGTGTTGTTGAATCGTTCATGAATCGCTCAATAGTAATTGGTTAGCCTCGTTTCCTTGTCTACCGCTTGGTGTCGTTTGCTCGGTAATACAGCCTGATAAGCCTCCCAAGGGTCGATATATATCACCGCACACTGCCGATAAACTCCGGGTATCGATTGCCATCCCGCCAACGCAGGCTCAGCCGAGCGATCGCCATTCCCCGATTTGGCTTGTTAGGTGCAGCTCTGGCAACGGCCTTTTCGATGATGCTGAGGAATGGGTGGCTGCATAGGTTAGTCGTTAAGTATTTGCAGGTGCGGCCTTCGATTCTGTTTGCGTTTCAAAACTGAGTTGAATGAAAGACAAATCATTTACAGATTCAGTTTTGTAGCAAATGTCATGTGTCACTCGGGTTTGAACTCTAAAATTATACGGAAAGTTTCCGTATAACTCCTGGAAATCTGGATATTATTGAGAAAGTTTCGGTTGAATTGTGAAAAATCAGCATTTCAATAGAAACTTTCCGTATAACTCCCTGGAGTAGGGGTATTATACGGAAACTTTCCACATAATAAATTGTTAGCCAGTTATCTTGTCTGTGGAGGCATAGCTCTAATTCATGATTCGGGATGGTTCGCCTCTCTGTTCTTGTGCGTAGTACAAATAAATACTTTTATGTCTGGTCAGTTTTCTGATGAATATGCGCTTACATTAGATCACCTGTCGGTGGCGCTACAGAACTCCTACGACAACCTGAAGGAAGTGACGCTTTCCAAAGAAGACTTGGATTACTCCAGGCTGGTTGTTAATCGGTTACGAGCTTTTTACTGTGCTCAAGACAGCATCAAGAAGTTTCTTGATAAGCGAGTTGCACAAGCTGGTGCAGACTTTTTTGTAGAGGTAATCCTTTTCTCGTTAAAACTTTTTAATGAGATTGAAAGACTAAATTTGGAAGTCGCCTCAGAACGTGCGATACAGCGCAAGCGAAAGGCAATCCGACCTGATATCAGTATTTGGAGAGGAGATACTCTAATTGCTGCTGTTGAATGCAAAACTCAGCTTGGCTGGAGGCGACATGACTGGGCTGTCCATTTTGACGACCGTCAAGAAAAACTGCAAGAAATTTTTCCGGGCGCAAAAATATTTCTGCTAGTCATGACGAATTGTAACTGGTCAGGCTTTGGGAATGACCCAAGATCAGGTCAACAGCTACTCTGCCTTCTCAAAGACTGCTGGCCGACACAGATTTCCCAAAGCTTCGACCCGCTGATACTAGAGCACCCAATTGAACGCCTCCTTGAGCAAGTTAAATGCCTGTAGGCCAATGTTAGCGGTGATTCTAATGAAACATACTTAGGCGCTGGCAACTATGCTAGGGTTTAAATAGGTATTCAATGCAATTCTATGACTGCCTTAGCCCAAGAAATTCTCAACAACTTCGATAGGTTACCTGATACAGAGCAGCTAGAGATTGCTTTAGAAATCTTGAGGCGAGTCATTAATTTTGATTTTCCACCTCTGACAGACGAGGACTTAACCTTAAATGCAGAGGAGCTATTCCTAACCTTGGACCAGCAAGAACCAGATTATGAGTAGCCCTGTTCGTGGTGAAGTTTGGTTGGTGGATCTGGGCTACGTTGCAAAGGTTAGACCATGTCTAGTGGTTAGCATTCCAGCTCTGATGCAAGATCGAGCTTTAGCGACACTGATTCCTCACACGACAAGTGCAAGAGGCTCCCGCTTTGAGGTTGATGTTAAAGTAAGGTTTTTGAAACCGGGAGCCTTTGATGTTCAGAATCTCGTTACGATTCCGTATTCTAAGCTCCTGAGAAAACTAGGAGAATTGGACTCAGAGCAGTTATCACGGGTCGAGGATATTTTACTTTTCTGGTTGGGGTTTGAGGATATAGACCTTGATGAGGAATTGTAAAAACTTGGCATAGCTTACCGTTGGCTAACAATGCCCATGCACACCGACCGCCGAAAGGTTTCGGCTATGATGCAAAGGTTATCTGTGGCGGGTGATGGGCAACGTTATCATGCTCCCGCACAAAGATAGATAGTACCTGGTCACCGCAATAAGAATTGTTAATGAGAATGGCTGAAGCAGCTACATT
>JACYMB010000126.1 GCA_015272205.1 Synechococcales cyanobacterium T60_A2020_003
GTTCTCTTTAATCGACTGGGAAAAATCGGGCGGAATCACCACCGTAGCCTTGGCGATATCCCGATCAATGCCTAGAGTTGGATCGTTGTCGCGCAAGGGCGCAGGGACAAATTGATTACTGGCAAAGATCCGCTCGACATAGCTGCGGCTGAGGTAGGTGTTGTCAAAATCCTGAATACTGAGGGGAATATTTTTAGACTCTAGCCGGATCGCGTATCCGTAGATCAGCAGCACCACTAGGGGCAGAACAAAGGCGAGGGCGACCGTTAGGCGATCGCGCCGAAACTGAGCCAGTTCTTTTACACATTGCGAGATCACCCGTTTCATAGAACTCCATCCCCCTCACGATCGGTGGGCACGCTGAACGATCCCAATAAAGGCATCTTCCAGCGAGAAAGCGATCGGTTGGACGGAACGCACCGAAATCTGGGCATCTTGGAGTCGGTGTTGTAGCGGTGGCCACTCCCGATCAGCGTCATCGAGAACAACATGGAGGCGATCGCCAAAAATAGCCACGCGCCAATGTTCTAGATCCTGTTTCAAGAGAGTTGATGCGTCTTGGATCGGATCTGCCCTGACGTCTAGCAACTGTCCTGGTTGATTCGCCTTAATCTCGCTCGGACTTCCCTGGGCGACGACCTCGCCCGCCACCATAAATCCCATCGAGTTGCAGTTTTCGGCTTCTTCGAGATAGTGGGTTGTAACCAAAATTGCCGTTCCGTGTCGGGCAAAATCGCGAATCAATCGCCAAAACTGACGCCGCGCCAAGGGATCAACCCCAGAGGTCGGCTCGTCTAGAAAGAGAATATCGGGTTCATGCATCACCGACGCCCCAAACGCGACCCGCTGCTTCCAACCTCCCGGCAATCGTCCGGTTAACTGATGCTCTCGTCCCGCTAAGCCGCAGGTTTCTAGCACCCAGTCTATTTTTTCTCGTTGGAGCCGCTTTGGAACTCCATAGACCCCGCAGTAAAACGATAGATTTTGGAGAATGGTGAGATCATCGTAGAGGGTAAATTTTTGGCTCATGTAGCCAATGCGCGATCGCACTTCGGCTCGGTTTAGGTTTGCCGTTTCTCCCGCTAATTCCATATAGCCAGCGCTCGCAGGTAGAAGCCCACAGAGCATTTTGATCGTGGTGGTTTTGCCTGCCCCATTCGCACCCAGTAGACCGTAGATTTCGCCATAGTGCACGGTCAGATCCACCCCCTTGACCGCCTGAAACGAACCAAAGTTCTTTTGCAGTCCTTGGGCAGCGATCGCCACCTTCCCTGTCTCCTGCCCCGAACGATAGGTCGGAAAGTCCAGATAGGGTGGATCCGATCCCTGTTGCCGCAGACGACTGACAAAGACATTCTCTAAGGTCGGTGCATCTCGACGAATGGCGTCTATCGGAAGCTGGTGCTGACTCAGCAACTTTCGCACCTGCCGTTCTCCCACCTCCGCATCGGTGACGAGGATATCCAGGCGATCGCCAAAGGTCTGAATATCGGCGATCGCGGATGGAGAGTCTCCGTTCTCTTTGGTATCGACTTGCGAGCAGCTTAGGGGAAAGGTTCGACATAATTCCCCGCTCAACACCTGCTCCGCCTGAAATACATCCGTTGTCCACAGTTCTAATCGCTGTAATCCTAGCTCCTCCCGTAGCGTTGCCAGGGTGCCGATCTGCTGAATTTCACCATCGTAGATCAGGGCAATACGGTTACAGCGCTCGGCTTCATCTAGGTACGGCGTTGCCACCACCACCGTCACCCCTTCAGAGGCCACCGCTGCCAACAGATCCCAAAACTCTCGCCGCGACACCGGATCAACCCCCGTGGTGGGTTCATCCAACAACAGCACCGCTGGAGTTGCAATCAACGCACAGCAGAGGGCTAGTTTTTGCTTCATCCCCCCGGAAAGCTGTCCCGCAAGGCGATCGCCAAAGGAAGATAGATCCATCCGTTGCAATAATTCCGCCGATCGTTGAGCAAAGCGCTCATCGGACACGTTCCGCAGTCCGGCTGCGTAGCGCAGATTTTCCAGCACGCTCAGATCCAGGTACAGAGAGAACTTTTGGGTGAGATAGCCCAAATTTAACCGCGCCTCACGGGGAGGCTTACCCAAAACCGTGACCTGCCCAGCAGTGGCCTCCATCACCCCAGCCAGGATTTGAAACGTCGTAGTTTTGCCTGCACCATCAGGGCCAATCAGTCCAAAGATCTCCCCCGGATTGACGGTGAAGTCAATGCCCTTCAGAGATGCCAAGGCACCATACTGTTTACGCAGTCCTCGCAGAGCGATCGCTGGCTTCGTATCCAAGACCGTTGCAGCGGCTAGACTCGGCGTGGGCGAGAACGGTATCATCCCTCGTCTCCCTGCTCGCCAGATAACAGAATTTCACCATCTGCAGGCATTCCCGGTTTTGCAAACCCCTCCGGGTTCTCAATGTCTAACCGGAGGCCAAACACCTGCGTCACGCGATCGTTTTGGAAATAGATATTTTCAGGCGTAAACGATGCCTCGGTATCGATGGCAATTACGGTTGCGGCAAGGGGCTGATCCGGGGCAGAGTCCAAAAAGACCTGGGCATCCTGTCCCACCCGCACGTTGCCCACCTCCCCTTCGGGAATATAGCCCCGCAAATAGACATCCTCTAAGTTCACGACCGTCATCACCGTTGTCCCCATAGAAATCACTTCGCCCGGTTCCACCATGCGGGTCACCACAACCCCATCAATGGGACTCACAATTTCGAGATTGGCGAGTCGGGCCGCGACCTCAGCTTGATTGGCGATCGCCCGTTTCTCTTCGGCTTGGGCAGCGGCGAGTTGGGCGTTGGCTTGGTCAAGCTGGGTTTGCAATCGGGCAATCTGCGCCACGCGGATGTCGGGATTCAGTTGGGTTGTTTCCGCTTGGGTCAGCCCGCCTTCTGCCGCCCGTACCTGCCGTTCGGCTGCGGTCACTCCTGCCTGACGCGCTTCTAGGGTTCCCTGTGCCGTTTCATACCGGGTCTGAGCCTGGTCAAATTGCTGTTGGGCGATCGCCCCATCATTCAACAACGACCGGAGGCGATCGCGATCGAGTCGAGCCAGTTCCAGTTCAGACTGGGCTTGCTGCACCTGGGCTTGCGCCTCCGCCAACTGCGCCTGTGCCGTCGCTACCGTCGCCTCAGCCTGACTGACCCGCCCCACCGTATCCCCTTCCGACTGTTGCAGCACAAGCTGAGCTTCCTCAATTTGGCTTTGCACCACCGCAATCTGGCTTTGGGCTTGGCGAACTTGCTGCTGTGCCGCCGCTACACTCGCTTGGGCAGCGGCATACTCGGCCTGCAGCTCATCGTCATCGAGCCGCGCAATCACCTGTCCCGACTGAACGCGATCGCCCTCCCGCACCGCCACCGACTCAATCCGTCCCCCCGACTTCGCCGCCAAATCCGTTTCATAGCCTTCAATCCGTCCGCTGAGACGCAGGGCATGATCGTCCGGATGGTATAGCCATGCCCGAATCCCCCACCCCACCCCAACGACGAGCAGCCCTAGGGGAATTAAAAGACGGAGTTTTTTAAGGGGCGATCGCTTTTGGGGAGCCGATAACGATCCCCCCTTGGACTCGTCTGTAGTGCCTTGCGGAGCAGAAGAAACCGTTTGGGACATGACAATCACCCAAGGTAGATGAAGGAAAGCACAGCGCTGATACCCATCTCTTCAGTTAGAGCTACAGATGCAATGCTGGAATGGATGACGTAGCCATGCACATTCAACTCAAACCTGAGAACTCAAACCTCAAAACTAAGCAAGAGTAACTTAATTATCAGCACACAACACATAAACTATACGGTATAGTATAGCTAATCTGCAATCAAAATTACTCTTAAAAATTTCATCTATGACTCCTACACCAACCGACTCCGCTGCCCTGCTCAAGCGTCGCCAGATTTTGCACGGTGCGCTGGAAATCTTTTTAGAGGAAGGCTATGAGGGAACCAGCATGGATCGGGTGGCAGCGGCGGCAGGGGTTTCCAAAATTACCATCTACAAACATTTCCAAGATAAAGAGGGTCTCTTTACCGCTCTAATTGAACAGATCGCGATCCAGCGGTTTGAAATCATCTTTGGAGCCTTGCCGCTTGATCAAGATCCGGCGATCGTTTTATGGCAAATTGCGGAAAAGCTGCTGAATCTGCTCGCTGTGGATGATGAGTATGTGGCATTTTTGCGGCTCATCATCGGCGAGTCGGGTCGGTTTCCGAAGCTGGCGCAACTCTTTGTGAAGGCGTTACCACAGAAGGTGTGGCATCTCCTCAGCCAGTATTTTGAGACGCATCCAGAGTTAAATATTGCCAATCCAGAGGCAACGGCACGGATCTTTACGGGGACGCTGATTAGCTATGCGATGACCCAACACATTCTCCACGGCCAGGAGATTGCACCGATGGCGGCAGAACCGTTGATCAAAAGTCTGGTGGATTTGGTGGTGAGCCGACGGAGTTGAGGCTTCTGAAGTGCAGCGAATAGGAGGGCGGCGAGAATGTCGTCTCGTTCTAGGTCGTCGTAGTCTTCTAGGATATCTTCTATCGTCGACGTGTTCAAAGAATGGGTATCTCTATGCTAGTTTACGGGGTTGATTCATTGCGCTGGTCGGAAAGCTGGCGGAGGAGATCTTGGGTGAAGGGATGGTCGGAAAGCTGATCGGCTTGGCCTGCGTCTAGAGCAGCTTGCACCATGTCCTTAAAGTTGTTGAATCCAATATGGTTGTAGGGATGGTCTTCGGGCAATCTTTTCTTCAGAATAGAAAGCGCACGAAGATTGAATAGCATCATTGACTGTGCGATCTATATCTACGCTCAGCCAACGTCCGATGAGATCAATGGCAAGCGGTAAATAGCCCAAGCGTCGGCAAAGAGTTTCAGCCGTTGGCGATCCGCATTAATACGCTGCTCGCCTACGTATCGGGACAGCATGGCGATCGCTGACTCTGGCTCTAGCACCTTGAGTTCCAGCGTCGGAATCGGGGTAGGGCTAACAATGCGCAATCGACTGGTCAACAAAAAGCGAAACGATGGAGCATCCTGGGGCAAAAAGGGCGCAACCTGCCGACGGTAATCGGTGACATCGTCGATAATCACCAACGCTTGACGATGGGTTCCGCAGTAGTTTTGCCATTCCTTCCAGCCTGGAGCCACCTGCTGCGTGAGTTCCGGTAAGTGGCGCAAATCGCGATCGCAATAGAACTCAACCTGCATCCAGTTTCGCAACGCTTCTCCAAAATTTGCGGCGGGAAGGTGGATCACGCCGCCTTGGTAGGTATCTTGGTGCGATCGCCCATACTGGAGAGCTAGCTCCGTTTTGCCCACACCTGCCATCCCCATAATCACTGCCATGCCCAGCGAATTATCGGCTTGCAGCAAGTTGTATAGGGCTTGGCGATCGTCTTCCCGCCCGACAAATTGCTCAACTTCGAGGGCATTGAGTCTGTAGGTCAGCCTCTGTCCAAGACTCGATTGACCAGAGGCTCCTACTTTTTTGTGGCTGACTTAATCAGCTTCCGAAACGTTGGGAAATGGGTCTGGAAAAAGTTCTCCAGGTCAATTTCCCCCTCGTAGGAAACGTTCACAAACGGCGGCATCAGGGAAATCGCACTTTTGAGCTTTGCCGAGGTAGGTGTTTCCGGCTCGCTTGGCTTGTTCAGGCTATCCCGAATCTCGCGCAACACCTGAAGCAACGCATCGGGATAGTTAGGGGGTGGAGATGCTTCTAGTTGAGTAACAGAAGTAATGATTTCCGCAACAACGTCTTCCGCCTCTTCTTCGGGAATAGTTAGCTCTTGAACAGAATTAGCTAAGATCTGCCAGTTCTCCGCCTCGTACGTCTTGATCTGGGGGTTAATCTCTAGCTCCAGGAGTTGCCCAAACTTAATTTGATCCAAGCCCGACGCCAGCAATGCTTTTTTTCAAGCTCGGCTTGCTGTTGGCGCAAAATTTTGAGATTCGTTTCAATGACGTTTAAGCGATCGCTCCCCATGATTGCCCTATTTTTACCTTGAACCACATTTCCTTCAGTTTTAGCCTAATTTTTGAGGATTGCAGAACCCCAAGCTCTGCGACTTCTTCTTCAACTCCCAACCAATACGGTGAGGCTGTCCACCAGAAGTCGCAGATCTAAAGCCCCGGGTACCCAAACACCGATAAACTTTCGTAGAGTGAAACAAACCGGACTCAAACGGTTTCCATCACCTTACACATCCATCACCCTTAGAAAAATCTATGGCAGCCGAAGGCGAACTCACCCTCATTGTTGAAATGGTCACCGTGCTCGGAGCCGCCACCGCAGGCGGATACCTTGCCGATCGCTTAGGACAACCCGTCTTACTCGGCTACCTCCTCGGCGGCGTCTTAGTCGGCCCCGCCGGACTCGGATGGGTTAACCTGGCGGGCGATATCCAGGTCTTGTCCGAAATAGGCGTTGCCCTGCTGCTGTTTGCCCTCGGTGTCGAATTCTCCCTCAAAGACCTACTGCGCGTAAAGACGATCGCCCTTGGGGGAGGCACCATGCAAATTTTGCTCACAATGCTGTTGGGAGGGGTTCTGGCCTACAGTACAGGCTGGGTCGCGACCATCCCCAAAGCTGTTTTCCTAGGAGCCGTTCTATCCCTCTCCTCCACAGCCCTTGTCCTTAAAAGTTTGATTGAGCGGAATGAAGTTCAAACCCCCCACGGTCAAATCATGTTGGCGATCTTGATCGTTCAGGATTTGGGGGTGGGGCTGATGTTGGCAATCTTACCAGCCCTCAGCGAACCTCCCGACGTGATCGGTGGCGCGATCGCCTCTGCGGTGCTTAAAGCCTTTTTATTTTTAGGAGTCGCGATCGCCGTTGGCCATTGGGTGATGCCGTGGCTGATCCGGGCGATCGCCAAAAGTGGATCACAGGAGCTCTTTCTCTTAGGCATTGTGTTGCTCTGTCTTGGCATTGCTCTAGTTACGTCCAAGATCGGCTTAGGAATTGAGATGGGCGCATTTGTGGCGGGTCTCATGGTGTCCAACGTCGAGTACGCTGACCACGCCCTGGATCGAGTGTTGCCCATGCGCGATGTTTTTGCAACGCTCTTTTTTGCCTCCATTGGTCTCTTAATCGATCCCGCATTTCTGCTCGAAAATATTTGGGTCTTGGCGGGGTTAGTAGCGATCGCCATGCTGGGGAAAGCCGTCATCGTCACCAGTATTGTGCTGCTCTTTCGCTATCCCTTAAAAACAGCGCTGACGGTTGGAATCGGGATTAGCCAAATTGGAGAATTCTCCTTCGTGTTAGCGGGTGTTGCTCAAATGGAAGGTCTATTTACCGAGCGATTGTATGGGCTAGTTGTGGGAACCACCGCCGCCACCCTGCTGTTGACTCCCTTTTTCATCAAGGCAACTCCCTATTTACTCAACACCATCGAACATATCTCTTTCTTGCAACCCCTGCTCAACCTCAGCAACACAGCCCGTCTAGTGGGGGAAGAAGAGGCGTTAACCGATCACGTGGTCGTTGTCGGCTACGGTCGAGTAGGACAAACTCTGGTGCGAATGCTCTATTTTCAGGGCTACAACATCCTGGTGATTGACAACAACGAGGCCACCCTGCAAACACTGCGGGAACGGCAGATCCCCTACCTGTACGGCGATGCCTCCAGTCAATTGCTGCTCGAGAAAGCAAACCTGCACCAGGCCAAAGCCATGGCGATCGCCCTTCCTGATCCGATGGCAACACGGCTCACCCTCAAACGTGCGCTCAGTATTGCTCCCGATATTGACATTACCGTCCGTGCCCACGTCAGCGAAGAAATTGACGTGCTGTATCAACTGGGTGCCCAGGAGGTCGTGCAACCAGAGTTTGAGGCATCGTTGGAAATGGGTGCCCATATGTTGCTGAAGTTGGGCGATACCTCCTACGAGGTGCAGCGAGTCGTCAACCGTTACCGCACCGGGCGCTACCAGGACATTCTGCCCGAACGCGCCGACTACTGGGGAAGAGCCAGTTTGGAAGCCGCGATCGAAGGCTTGGAACATCACTGGTATCCCCTCCCTGAAACATCTCCGCTGTTAGGGAAAAGTCTTGCAGAAACGAACGTGCGTCGGCTGACGGGCGCAACGATTATGGCGATCGAACGCAACAAGCGCTTAATTCAGTACCCCACGGGAGAAACGGTGCTAGAGAGGGGCGATCGCATTCTTGTAGTCGGAAATTCCCGCGAACACCAAGGATTCGAGCAACTTTTACAAGATGGTGCGGGTGCAGCACATCATCCGGAGCCATGATGGTGTAGGGTGGAATCGATCGGATTTTATGTCCTGTTGTGAGGGTTGGACGGTTATGGCGGAATCATTTCAGATCGGTGGGCAAGAGGCGTTGTGTCACGACCCCGGATTTTGGAGTGGGTTTTTCCATAGCTATCGACACCTCAAGATAGAGGGAACTATCAGCGCACCCCGAACGGTTCACGTCTTTCTCCCTCGCGAGTATGACATTAGCCAAGTGCGTTATCCGGTAGTCTATTTCAATGATGGCAATACGCTCTTCTTTCCGGGTGGAGCGTACCACAAGACCTGGAACCTGGGCAGCGTCCTAAATCGACTTTATTTGGCTCAACAAATTCGTAAGCTCATCATCGTTGCGGTAGTTCCTATCAACCGAGATTACGAGTACACCCATGCTCCCGTTTGGGATAGTGAATGGGGCGGGTTAGAGGTCTATTCCACCTATCTTGCCAAAGACCTCAAGGGATTTATTGATCATCAATACCGCACCCTCCCAGAACCAGAAAACACTCTGATTGTAGGCGCATCCCACGGAGGCTTAGCCGCGTTCTATACTGCCGCTTGTCACCCTGATGCCTTTGGCAACGTGGCGGCTCTTTCTCCATCGTTTTGGGTGGGCATGGACTCCGCAATCGAGTGGGCATTTGCCGATCCTAAGGGTCGTTTTTTTGGAGATTTAAGCGACTCGGCGTTGCTCTCTGTTGCTGATCCAACGCTGCGATCGCACCTCCTCAAGATCTATCTGGATTGGGGCTTAGTGCGCGAGGGTGGATCGCACAATGAATGGATTGAAGAACGGGCAACGGTGCGCGGTCGGGAAATGCGAGATTTGCTCACCAACACTTACGGATATCGAGAGGGAGAAAATCTGTTTGTTGTGGAAGATCCTATCGGTGATCACACGGAGGAATCGTGGTCAAGACGAATAGAAGACGTGTTCAAACTATTCTTCAGAGCTTAGCTATCTGCCAAGCCAAAAATTCTCTAGAAGATCTTTAAATGCATCGCTGGCGAATGTCTGACATGGTTTGCAATGCACCTAAACCTATCTGGTAAATGATGATATCTATACCTATCTCAGAGCTGTTGATAAGGCTGTAGATCTCTTGAACGACAGCGATCAAGAAGCATTAGATATTGCAGGTACAAAGTTGGGAGTTTCTGGAGAAGAAGTTAAGGAATAACTACTCGGAGCCAAACTGTTTGATCTTGATGTAAACAAGTCAATCGCGTTTGAAAAGGATAATCCCAATAGCTTGATTGGTAATTTGGAGCTAACTGCAAAAGGTGCCTACGATTTTAAGGTTGTGGACAAAGAGTTAGACGTAAACTCTCTCTATGACGACTCCCTAGTAAAGGGGGCATAACTCGGATACTGCGAGGTTTTCACAGACAGATTGACAATTCCATTCGGATATTTTTAGGAATGGATCAAAGCGTTGTCGATCCCCCTAAATCCCCCTTCTTAAGAGGGACTTCCGAACCAGTTTTTCCCTTAAAAAAGGGGGGTAGGGGAGATTGACTAGTGCTTATTAATGACAACCATTGGTTTTTCTAACGCACTCGACATAAAGATTTCCCCGTGTCCCCGTAATCCCTGAAAACGTCTTATTCCCCCTGATTGACTGACAAAAGTTCCTCTCGTAGGTTGAGTGGAACGAAGTAAACCCAACACCAGCAAAGACTTTGTTGGGTTTCGTTAGTACTCCACCTAATCTACAAAAGAACAAGGGTTTCAAGGGTTTTATCCGTCAACCAGCTTAGTACTCATACTCTCTCCATTCTTAAACCTAACTATGACTGCATCGTTAACTCCGGAATTACAAGCACTCAAACAATCCCTGGTGGAACAGGGTGTGAAGTATGCCCCTGCGAGCTTTGTTGATATTCACGGGATGTGTAAGGCCAAATTAGTGCCGTTATCCCACTTTGATCAAATGATGGCAGGTTCAGAACTGTTTACAGGAGCAGCTCTGGATGGTGTCCCCCAGGATGTCAGCGATGAAGAAGTATCGGCGCGTCCCGATCCGAATTCGGCCACTATCCTGCCGTGGAATCCTGAGATTGTCTGGTTCGCCAGTGATTTGTATCTGCAAGGTCAGCCCTTTGAAGCCTGCTGTCGTGGCATTTTGAAACGGGTATTAGCCGAAGCAGCATCGATGGGTTTTACGTTCAATCTTGGGGTTGAGACAGAGTTTTTCATTCTGAAAGAGGGGAATGGAAAGGCAGTCCCCATCAGCGATCGCGACACCCTGGCAAAACCCTGCTATGACCTACAAGGGCTATTAGATAACTACACCTGGGTCACTGAGATCGTCGAAGCCATGAATGCCCTGGGTTGGGATGTCTATTCCTTCGATCACGAGGATGGTAACGGTCAGTTTGAAACCGATTTCATATATTGTGATGCGCTAAAAATGGCCGATCGCTTCACGTTCTTTCGGCTGATGGTCAAAGAGATTGCCTGCAACCATGGCTTTTTCGCAACCTTTATGCCGAAGCCCTTTGCTAATCGCACGGGCGGCGGTGCTCACTACAACATGTCGTTGGCGGATATTCAAACGGGCAAAAATCTGTTTTATGACCCAGAAGATCCACGCGGCTGCAAGCTTTCTAAGTTGGGCTATCAGTTTATTGCGGGAATCCTGCGCCATGCCCCCGCCATTTGCGCGACTATTGCCCCCACGGTCAATAGCTACAAACGTCTAGTCGCGCGAGGCAGTATGTCTGGTTTTACCTGGGCACCTGTTTACGTGTGCTATGGCAACAACAACCGCACTAATATACTGAGAATTCCGCTAGCCGGGGGACGGGTTGAATGCTGTGCGGCTGATATTTCTAGCAATCTCTATCTAGGGGCGGCGATGATTCTGGCGGCTGGGTTGGAAGGGATTCGGAAAGGACTCGATCCGGGCGACCCCCATACGGAAAATATGTACAACTATTCTCTGGAAGAGTTAGCCGACATGGGCATTCGTTTCCTACCCCGTACCCTGGACGAGGCGATCGCCGCCTTTACGCGTGATCCGTTTATTGAAAAGGTGATGGGTTCTCTCATGTACAAAACCTATGTGGAGTTTAAAACCCAGGAATGGGAAGAGTACCACACCCACGTTTCTGACTGGGAACTTCAGCGCTATCTCAAGTTTTTCTAAGCGTTAGACCTTATCAGGGTGCGATCGCCGTTCACGTCTTACCCCGTTTCACCGCTTTTCATTCCTCACCGAAATCCTATGACATTTTTGAACTCTGCACCTAACATCACCACCTCAACACCTGAACCGCGCCAGTACCGCTACCTGCAACCGTCCACCTTTTGGAGCATTCGCCAAGGATTCCCAAAACGTCTATCTCTGCTGTTGATTGCGTCAGCATTGTTGGTGCCGCTGCTGCTGTGGACGGTGATCAGTGCCCTCCAACTCGTACCTCCCATGTTTCTGCCCTCCCCCATTGCCGTGTTGGGGGCGGGATACACCATGTTCATGGAAAGAACCTTAATTAAAGATGTCCTGGTTAGTAGCCTGCGAGTGCTGGCCGGATTTTTGGTGGCAGCGGTGATTGGCGTACCCATGGGATTGGCAATGGGAACCTTTTACAGCATGGAGAGTCTCTTTGCTCCCATCGTAGGAACCGTTCGCTATATGCCTGTCACGGCGTTCGTGCCGTTGATTGTCATTTGTTTGGGGTTGGGGGAACCGTCCAAACTTCTTACCATCATGCTGGGCGTTGTACTCTACAACGCTATTATGGTGGCCGATGCGGTGAAGTTTATCCCAAGCGAGATGATCAATGTGGCCTACACGCTGGGGGCTAGTCGTCGGGATGTTGTGCTTAAAGTGATTATTCCTGCGACGTTTCCCAGTGTTTTAGATACGTTGCGGGTAAATATTTCAGGAGCCTGGAACTTCCTGGTGATTGCTGAGTGAGTGGCCGCTCAGAATGGTTTGGGATTTCGGATCATGCAGACTCAACGATTTCTACAAACCGAGAAAGTTTTGTTCTGCATTGCCCTGATTGGTCTGATTGGGTTGGTGATTGACTATGGGTTGAAATGGGTTTCTCGGCAACTGACCCCCTGGGCGGATCAAGTGCGCCATTAATACTTGAATGGATACTCCATACAGATCGCTGTGTAGTAATGATGGGATGTATAGTAAGACTTGCTTTCAAAATACAGTGATCTGTTTTTTTCAAGTACTTGATCTATTTTCTCAAGAGTGATACACGATTGGGTGAGTTTCGTGACCAAGATCACTTGTTTCATTCCACTTAACCTCACACAAGTCCGTAAAATCGCTATGAATCAGCCCGGAACATTGCACTACTGGAGCGTTGCGCTAATTGCGATCGCCACCCTTGGGAACACGCCATTTTCCCCAACCGAATCCTTGCTGCAACCTCCAGCCTCCCCAACGCAAAAAAAACCCTCGGCTTCAGAAATTAATTTGCCCCTCCTCAGTCCAGATGCGGCAAGCACATCCAGTCAAGTAACGGGACAAGTCGCCCATTATTTGCTCAACCTAGACGGAATCATCGAAGGACTGGTTCTCACCAACGGTCTGCAAGTGCGGTTTCCTCCCCACATGAGCAGCATGTTAGCCAGTGCCATCAAGCCAGGGGATAGGGTTTCCATTGAAGGGGATGAAGGCGTCCCTAGCGTTTTAGGCCAAGAAATTCGCGCCGATCGCATCACCAACCTCCAGACCAAAGCTGTGGTTACTGAACTACCCCCAGGTGCTACGGGGCCTCAGGTATTGACCACTACAGACTATGCCGAGTTTAACGTTACCGGAACTGCTGATTACTGGTTGGTTGGGTATCACGGTGAAATTCGGGGAATTGTGCTTTCCACAGGGGTTCAAGTCCGCTTTTCGCCTGAACTCACGAATCAGCTTTATGCGATCGCCAAAACGGGTGTAACGGTTGAAGTTGTCGGCTTCGGCAGCAGTAACGATTTTGGGGAGGTCATTGAGGCGACATCTCTGACGGTGGATGGTCAACCCATTGCCCCGGATACGCGGATGCCCCAAACGCGGAGTGCCCTTCCCCAATAGGAATAGGGCGATCGCTCCCAAGCGTTAGAATCAGCTCATTGACTAATCAACTGGATTTGATATCACATCTCAATTGAGAACGCTCAAGCGGTGAAAAGGGGCCAACGGGCACAAGACTGCACTTACCCGATGGCCGTAGTCATCTCCAGCAGACATTGGATATTGTTGCGGGAATTCTGCTGCAAGACTGGGCACGCACCGGGCTCAACCGTGCTGATTTTGTGCGGCCTAGCAATTACGAGCTTTATCTTGAGGCTCCCTTTAATCGTGTTGAGTATTACCCTATCGGCGTACGCCCGAGTTCTGACCTCTATCCGCTAATCGGGAACTGGTTAGGACGATTGATTTTACCGCAGGGAGATGAGCGTATATCCCCTCGCTTTGTCTGGATGGAAATCTACCATGCCCCACCAGCCCATCAATCTCTAGTGGGTCGCACGGTGATGGTGCAATGGGATTCTGATCCAGAGGTACAAGCCTATGGGCAGTTGGTTACGATGGATGTCCATTTTGCTGAGCGGGTGCAAGTGAGCAAACGTCAGGGCGTTGTCCATCTCGATCGCATTAACTACTAGTCAAATGTAGATCCCTTAGAGTCTATTGCGGGTTCCCATCCTATTGATGATGGGACGGTTTTCTTGCCTGACCCCTTAGATGTCGTTGAAGACCAAGATGGACAGTGGACGCTGCGGATTACTAAAGATCCCATTCACATCACTGGACGATATTATGGGCTGGTTCAAATTCTGGAATCTGTCGGGAACGATCGCTTCTGGGTGCGTCACTACAACTGGGATTCGGAGCAATTTGACGGGATAGATGAGATTGTCTATCTTCCCTCAGTACTGCCTAATCGGGATAATATTGACCAGTCCAGCAATCGCGACATTGAGCGATCGCCCCTCAACGAGCAAGGTTGGTATATCTTTGGTGCACTCAACGCCGATGGAGAATTTGTCGTCCAGGCGATCGCCCCCTACCACTTCTTTGATCTCAACCCTGATGTGGTGATTACAGGACAGCGGGAAAGCCTAAGGTACCTTCACACCGACTACTGGAACAATCCTCGCGCCCAAAAGGGAAAGGTCATCACCTCTCTGCTGTTGCCCCACATTGAAGCCTCCGCCACTCCTATTCCTGCCGTAGATGAGATCTGGCAAGAGGGCGATCGCGCCTTACTGATGGAGGTCTATGGTGGCATTGGTGGCAACAAAAAAGAGTTTGCACCCGGGGGAATCTATTTTGGTCATTTTTCCTTCGGCCTTGCCCACGTCATCCGCGAACCCTTGACGGGCAAGTTGCACTTTGACATTGAATATCGCCAAATCTTTACCCATAGTCCCGAAGCGGTGATTGCTGGATTGAACGGATGGACACGGTTCATGGGCGATCGCCAGTATGGTCGAGTCGGGTTTCGACCCGTGGCGGATATCCTGATTAAGTTTCCACCCTTCACCCAAGACTACAACTTTGATGGGGTGATCTTCTCCCCCATGAATCGCCTCATTCGCGAACTGGATGTGATGGCGGCTCGCTATCGGATTGGCGATGGCACAGGCACCACCGCTGTAAGTCCGGTTAACTCCTGTGTTCAAGATTCAACCCAGGCATTATTGACCGCGTTGAATCGGTTGTTTGCCGAGTTTACGGTAAATCCGCTCATGATGAAGTGGCTGCGCGACCATCCCGATTATGAGCAAACCCACCGCTTCCGACTACTCATGGATCTCCTGGCGTCGTTGGAGGCTAATCTCTTGCCGCTAGGAATCGGCCGATCCGATTGGCGCACGGGCGAACTTACCCTCGGACAGTTTGCTGGAGAAACGCCGATGAAAACCCTCGTGGATGCTCTAGCCAGTTGGAATTCCCTCCTACCCCGTCTCGCAAATGACATCATGGCGATGGTTTTCTTGCAGTTAGGCGCGAGTGTGTGGATTATTCGAGCGCATCAAATTGGTGGCGACGATCCGGATATTGAACGGATCGCCCCAGGGGATTTTGGCATCCACCCCCCTCGAATTAAGCGGGCTAGGTTTAATGTCTAGGAGCGATCGCGGAGATCGCAAAGCCAATATAAAAGCGATCGCCCACCATCGTAAATTGAGCGATCGCCCCAAATTGCAAGGTATCTAAACCTTGAATTTCTCGATAATTCGGCGCATCGCCTCTTCCACATTGGCCCGACTATTGAACGCTGAAATTCGGAAGTAGCCTTCCCCAGCCGCACCAAAGCCCGATCCGGGCGTACCGACCACGTTGCAAACTTGCAGCAACTTATCAAAGAAATCCCAGCTTGAGAGTCCGTTGGGCGTTTGCACCCACACATAGGGCGCATTCACACCGCCATACACCTTTAGACCCGCTTCGGTTGGCTTCTCACGAATAATCCGCGCATTTTCCATGTAGAAGCTAATCAGAGCCTTTGTTTGAGCTTGTCCCTCCGGGGAATACACCGCTTCAGCGCCCCGCTGCACAATGTAGGAAACTCCGTTGAATTTTGTGGACTGGCGACGATTCCAGAGTTTCCACAATTCAACATCCGAACCATCAGATGCTTTCGCCGTTAGCTCCTTAGGTACAACGGTCAGCGCACAGCGGGTTCCAGTAAAGCCTGCATTTTTCGAGAAAGAGCGAAACTCGATCGCACAGCGCTTTGCGCCCTCAATTTCAAAAATGGAGTGGGGCAGGCTGGGATCGGAGATAAACGCTTCGTAGGCAGCATCAAAGAAAATGATCGAACCGTGAGTATTGGCGTAATCTACCCAGGCTTTGAGGTGTTCCTTCGTCGCCGTGGCTCCCGTGGGATTGTTGGGGAAGCAAAGATAGATCAAATCCACTTTTTCAGCCGGAATTTCAGCCGTGAAGTTGTTTTCCGCCGTAATGGGTAAGTATACGAGGCCGCCGTATTCGCCATTGTCATTGGCGTCACCTGTATGTCCCGCCATGACGTTGGTATCCACATACACGGGATACACCGGGTCGGTTACGGCGATGGTGTTGTTCTTCCCAAAAATATCCAGGATGTTTCCGGTGTCGCACTTCGAGCCATCCGAAATGAAGATTTCATCGGCGCTAATGTCGCAGCCCCGTGCCTGGAAATCCTGAGCTGCAATCTTGTCGCGCAACCACGCATAGCCCTGCTCTGGCCCATACCCTTTGAAGGTGGCGCGATCGCCCATGTCTTCCACCGCTTTGATCATGGCCGTCCGGCAGGCTTCTGGTAAGGGTTCCGTGACGTCGCCGATGCCGAGTTTAATGATCGCTGCGTTGGGATTCGCCTCTGCAAACGCATTCACCCGTCGCGCAATTTCGGGGAACAGGTAGCCCGCTTTAAGTTTGAGGTAGTTGTCGTTAACTGTTGCCATAGTGATTGGTACTAATGCCGCTAAGAAAGTTTACTGCTAACTGGGGGCAGATGCAGTGTTTCCTCAGTAGAAGCTAGGTTGCAGAATAGCGCTACGATGACCTTGGTCACTACAACCAACCCCGATTTCTAAACCACCATGAGCCTCTCCAAACCTGAAGCCAAGCAACTCCTCGAACGCCTCATCTTCAACGATGACCATCCCCAGGATTGGATTCAAGATGTGTGGGGCCTGAGCCCTACCCTAGGAGATACCGCCGCAAGGCTAGTCGATGTGTTTGATGCGCTCTTGGACTGCTGTTCTGAAGAAAAATTGGATAATCTGCTGCAATCTCTGTATGCCGATCAAATGAATGAGTCTGATTAACGGTACATTCAGGGTCACCTAATAGCAACGGTTGCAAGGGGAGCGATCGCCCTCTTACTCATCATTGCTCCACATCATGCAATGTCAATCTGTACCGCAGTGCATGGACTTAGCGGAGTATTGTGAAGCGCAAATTTGCACAAATCTTAAATTCTACTAAAGCAAACTCTGGTGTTCACGCAAATATCCTCTAAAATCAGCAGTTAACTCTGTCATCACCAAAATGAACGCTAACAGCAAACCTTATGAATTGGTTCTGAAGTGGTTTAGGAATGAGTTGCCCGCCAATAGTCAGCCCTCTAGTTAGCACTGGGTTGCAAGGCAGAGGCAAACAAGGTATCAAGACCCCTGGCTCATGCTCTTGTCTGTTTTCTTACAATTTATCGACTTTAGCCGTAGTAGAATTCCTGCGGTCAAACGACACGTTTTGAGCAACAAAGCTGAACTGGAACGGAACCAAGCTAGCCAAGCATGAAACACAACAATCCTACGCTGCATACAGAGCAATCGTTAGGGGCTGACGGTTTCATCTAAAAATCAAGGACATAACATTTACAGTTTTAAGCGGGAAAGCATAGGAGCATGGATCTCGATTTTGCAAAAATTGTGCCCAATATTCCCTACATCCTAGGCGGTATCTGGGTCACCCTATCATTCACCCTCGTTTCAGCCTTTTTTGGATTCATCTGGGCCACTTTCTTATCCCTTTTTAAGATCTCCAAATTCAAACCCCTCAAGTGGTTTGCAGACTTCTACACTTCCATCTTTCGAGGAACACCGCTGATTTTACAGTTGGCGATCATCTACTTCTCGACGCCCCAGCTCATAGGGTATGCCATTCCCCCCTTTCAAGCAGGTGTAATCACCTTTTCCCTGAACTCCGCCGCCTACGCCTCTGAGACGATTCGGGGCGGTATTATGGCAGTAGATAAAGGTCAGCGAGAGGCAGCCCTGACCATGGGAGTGGGCTATCCCATGATGATGAGGGACATTATTCTGCCCCAAGCCTTTAAGAACATTCTGCCGTCGCTTGTGAACGAAAGTATTGCGCTACTCAAAGATTCGTCCTTGGTGTCTACCGTGGGTGCGCTGGATTTGATGCGGAGAGGTCAAGTTGTAGCCGCAGAAAAGTTTATTTATTTTGAACCCCTCATTTTCGTGGGCTTAATTTATTACGTGATGGTGACAGGACTTACGTTCCTAGCTCAAAAACTTGAAAGGAGTATGCGGAAAAGTGATTAGAGTCGAATTTTTATCAAAATCCTTTGGAAAGCTTGATGTCCTTAAAGACATCTCTACGGAGGTGAAAACGGGGGAAGTGGTCGCCATCATCGGCCCTTCTGGATGCGGTAAGTCAACATTTTTACGCTGCATTAACCTCCTGGAAACCCCAACCCGTGGTCGAATCTATATTAAAGACGATGAGATTACAGCCCCCAAGGCCAATGTTCAAAAAATTCGTCAGAACGCGGGTATGGTGTTCCAGCACTTCAACCTATTTCCCCACATGACCGTGCTGCAAAATATTACCTACGCTCCGATGAAGGTGAAAAACATCTCGAAGGGGAATGCCGAGGAAAAAGCCTACGAGCTTCTCAAAAAGGTAGGGCTGTACGAAAAGGCCGATGTGTATCCGTCTCGGCTATCCGGTGGTCAAAAACAGCGGGTGGCGATCGCCCGGTCTTTGGCGATGGAACCAGAAGTGATGCTGTTTGATGAGCCGACTTCTGCCCTTGACCCCGAAATGGTGAAAGAAGTGCTGCAGGTCATGAAGGATCTTGCCAACACGGGGATTACCATGCTGGTGGTCACCCACGAGATGGGGTTTGCCCGCGAAGTCGCTAACCGGATCTTCTTTCTGGACAGCGGCAAGATTGCGGAAGATGCACCACCGGATGTTTTCTTCTCAACGCCCAAAAGCGATCGTGCCCAGCAATTTTTAGAGAAGGTGCTATGAGCCCTAGGAGGATTGGGCATACTCAAGACGCGATCGCCAATCGCGGACTCGCTGTTGCATTGGCGCTGGTAGCCAGTCGTCATAATGGGCGTATACGGGAAGGCGTGGACGGAGAATCCATCCTTCGATTCCTATGAGTTCTCTAATGCGCTGAGGGGTAGGATGGGGATAGTCCGGGTTGACTTCATCAACAGGCCCAATCCCGCCCAAGTCTCTGACCCCTGCTCTCAAACACGCCAACATCGTTTCTGGCTCGTTTACTAAATTCGGCGGAATCTGAATCGTGACATCCCAAGGCAGGATTTCACGGGCTAAGCGCACCACCTCAGGTAGCCTATGGGACGGGAAGGACGGTGCATCTAGTTCCTGCTGCTGCCCCGGACTATGGGGTTGCAAAATAACTTCCTGGATATGTCCCCATCGGGTATGGGATTGGGCGATCGCCTCTAATGTTTCCTGCCAGTCTGCTTCCGTTTCCCCAATTCCAAGTAGCAGTCCAGTCGTAAAGGGAATTTTTAGCCGACCTGCCCACTCTAGCTGCTGTAACCTAACCTCTGGAATTTTGCTAGGGGCGTGCCGATGTACCGTCTGCATCAGTTTTGAAGTCACTTGCTCCACCATCAGCCCCATTGAGGCATTGACCTGCTTTAACTGAGACAGTTCCTCATAGCTCAGCGGGCCTACATTCGTGTGAGGCAGAAACCCCAGGTCTATGGCTAAGGTACATAGCTTGTAAATGTGCTGAAACCATGCCGCCCGTTGGGAATGACGAGGATGAACTTCACCACTCAAGATGAGAATTTCAATCACCCCCTGCTGTTTGACGGCTTCCAGTAAGGATTGAGCTGCTTCAAGATCGAGCCACTGGCCATTTCCTGGCTCAATCCTAAAGTTGCAGTAACTACAGCGGTTGAAACACTCGTACGTGGGCACTAATGTAAAGCTTGGACTATAGGTAACCAATGACTCCATTGCTGAGTAGGCAGGCTTTCGTTACAAAAGTTTTTATATCTTGAGGCAATACTCTCAAGTCTAAAGCCCTAACGATCCTTCAACAGGAAATCTTTTGTCTCATGTGCTTTACAAAAGTAAATGTATTCACTAATATAGGTATCAAGTTGAGCAGTCACGCTCAACAATCTTAAACACTTGTACATAGTACGAAAGCAATCATGACAACTACCTTACAGAGACGCGAAAGCGCAAATCTGTGGGCGCAGT
>JACYMB010000127.1 GCA_015272205.1 Synechococcales cyanobacterium T60_A2020_003
CGGTGCTTAATCCGGTTTTTCGGCCATTTGCGAATGTCTAACCCAAACGCAATGTTTTGACGCACCGTCAGATGTTTAAACAGGGCATAGTGCTGGAAAACAAAGCCAACTCGCCGTTCTTGGACAGTTTGGTACGTTGCATCTTGCCCCGTTAGCCAAATTCGTCCGGTATCGGGTTGCTCTAACCCAGCAATCAGCCGCAAAAGGGTAGACTTTCCAGACCCCAATGGCCCTAACAAGGCCACTAACGAGCCTGTACTCACCTCCAAGCGGACATTATCAACCGCCTGAAAATCGCCAAACCGCTTTGAGATATCTTCAACTCTTATGCCCACAGTACAGCATTCTTAAACTCTGCAGTTAGGGTACTGGCGATGCATCTGAGAAGACGAGATTTAGCGTAGAGGCCACCACGATACCTTATCGCGGGTTGCGCCGTAGACTTCTTTTAGGCCTTCCGGATCAACAACGCGAATAATGTCATGGTCGGCATCCGTACCCTTGCTGGTTTTGATTAGCCCCACCTTCATCATTCCCTTCAGAACCTGCTCGACCGTTCGGTGATTGAGCTGACTTGCATGGGCAATCAAATCAATCGGTAAATCCAACGTGTAGGTACCGTCAGAACGGGGCTGATTGCCGAGCGATCGCTCTTGGTAAATCAGCGCCCGCAACAGGGCTGCAACCGCTTGGGGAGGGTAGGCTCCACAGTTCAGCAAGTGATACTGAAACTTCTCTCGCATCTCAAATAGAAAACCATAGCGCTCTCGGAAAACGTCACTATCGGTATACAGCGACTTCACTGCTTCAACCGGGATCTTCAGTACATCCGTTGTTTTGTAGGCTTCTACCAAACTCGGAAATGCGCGGCAAATCAGCCCATAGCTGAATGCCAAACTCCGCATACCAAAACACCCCCCTGGATAAGTCAAGGAAATCACGCGATCCAAGGGAGTACTCCGAATAATAATCGGCCCCCCATTTAGAACGGCGTAGAGGTAATCCAGCGACTCATCAGGACGAAATGCTGTGTAGATCGGTCGATTGGAATATAGCTTCTCCCGAATGACGTGATCGGGATCGAGGTAGGTTGCGAGCCAAGCCTCGTCCATTCCCCGAAACAAAAAGTTGCTGTGGATCAGCAGCTTAATCATTCCAGGCTCCTCAGAACGCTTGGCCTGTTTTGCCATGCCAGTTCTCCTGACTACAGAAACTAACCTATTTTGACATGGGGCGTAAGTGTGTTTCGAAAATTTTATGAATCATACCTAAACAAATCAAATAAAAATTATAATTAAATTTTAAAACATTTATGTTACATTTGGATTCAGTTTGGCGATCGCCCCTCTGCAAGACGATGGATTGCGATCGCCCAGTAGCTCAGAGATTTGAAGGCTTCGAGGAAATCTGTGAAGAGTTTGAAGCTATCGCGTCAAAATCGTGGAACGGTACGCTCGGTACTGGGAGTATCCCGGCGGTTTGTGATGTTAAGCTTGCTGGGAGTCGGGATGGGTCTAGCGATCAGCAGTTGCAGCCCTGATGTAGCGACGGAATCAGGAGAAGATAATGCAGCCAGCGCAACCGATGCTCCTAAAGAGCCTGTCGAGCTGACGCTAGTATCCTTCGCGGTCACCCAAGCTGCCTACGAGAAAATCATTCCGCAGTTCACCGAACAGTGGGAAAAAGAGCACAACCAGAAGGTCACCATTAACCAGAGCTATGGTGGTTTGGGAAGCCAAACTCGTGCCGTTCTAGATGGACTCGAAGCAGACGTGGTGGCTCTAGCGCTGGCTCTGGACACGAAAAAATTGGAAGAGGGTGGACTGATCGAGCCCGGTTGGGAACAAGAAGCACCCAATAACTCTATTGTCACTACCTCCGCTGCGGTGATCGTGACCCGTGAGGGCAATCCGAAAAATATCCAAGGCTGGGACGACCTGGCACGGGATGATGTCCAGGTTATTACGGCCAATCCCAAAACATCGGGGGGAGCCCGATGGAACTTCCTGGGACTATGGGGTTCGATTTCGCAAGACGGTGGCGATGATGTAGCCGCCCTCGACTTTACCACTCAAGTCTTTGGCAATGTACCTGTGCTACCCAAAGATGCCCGTGAAGCAACCGATGTGTTCTTCAAGCAGGGACAAGGCGATGCCTTGATCAACTATGAAAACGAAGTCCTGCTGGCGAAGCTGAACGGCGAAGAATTGCCCTACATTCTTCCTGATGTCAATATCTCCATTGATAACCCGGTGGCCGTTGTGGATGCGAACGTAGACAAACACGGCACTCGGGACATCGCGGAGGCCTTTGTGGAGTTCCTGTTTACTCCGGAAGCCCAACGAGAGTTCGCTAGCGTAGGATTTCGTCCGGTTGATCCGGGCGTTTCCGAAGAATTTGCCAGTCAGTATCCCAAGATTAATCAGTTGTATACCGTTGCAGACTTAGGCGGATGGGATGCTATTCAAACCAAGTTCTTTGAGGATGGAGCTATTTTTGATCAAATTCAGTCAAAAATTGCTAAATAGATCAAATGTACGTGTTTAGATAGAGCGAGGCTCGGTTTCCCGGTGAGAGGAGTCTTGAATTTCGGATGTGACAGTTCACAGGAGACAGACCATGACTAGGCTATCTACTACTGCGCGCAATCCCCTGCTCCACCGTCCGCTCCGCCAAACGGTTTATACGCTTAAGGTGGGCACTATTTACGGGCTGTTGGCGATCGCCATTGCCTACACGGCTGTTTTGATGTTGGCGATCGTCCTCATCGGAGTCGTGGCGACGTCTGTGATCTCCTTGGTCTCCTTAGTGCTCAATCCCTTGGGAGATTCCATCATCCCTAAACCCTGACGCAATCGTAAATTTTGACACGGTTATAGCTATGGCAAACGCTACGTCGTCCGGCGCTCAAGCCGATGAACCATCGCTGCTCCAGCGCATCGTCCATTTACCGTGGAACTGGCGCTTCACCTGGGTGTATCTCACGGTGATGCTCTTTGTGCCCACCGCCGCGATCGCCGTCCCCTCAACACCCTCTTTGGCCTTTGTGCTGCAACGGCGATCGCTCGCCATCGTTTTCCAGGCAAGGTATTGCTGATCAGCATTATTGATCTGCCATTTTCTATCTCTCCGGTCGTCGCTGGTTTGATGATCATGCTGCTATACGGCAATCAGGGATGGTTCGGACCTTTGTTGGATGAGCGCGGCATCAACATCGTTTTTGCAGTACCTGCAATGGTGCTGGCAACCCTGTTTGTCACGATGCCCTTTGGAGCTCGTGAGGTCATCCCCGTGTTAGAGGAACTGGGCACCGAGCAAGAAGAGGCGGCTAAAACACGGGGGGCAAGCGGTTGGCAAATTTTCCGACGGGTAACGCTGCCTAATATTCGTTGGGGGTTACTCTATGGCATCGTGCTAACCAATGCGCGTGCTATGGACGAATTTGATGCGGTGTCGGTCGTATCGGGCAGCATTGCCGGAAAGACGCAAACGCTTCCCCTTTACGTGGAAGAAGCCTACAAGCAGTACGAGACTCAATCTGCCTATGTCGCAGCAGTCGTGTTGGCGCTGCTTGCGGTGGTTTCATTAGTTTTAAAGGAGTTGCTTGAACAAAGGACTGGACATCGTAAACGAGTCCATTAATTCGTATCTAGCATTCAAGATGTCTCTAAATCCCATTTCTGATATAGCAATCCTATTTGGATTGTGAAACGTGCGCCCCGTGGGGCGCACGTTTCACAACTCATCTTTTTCACAAATCACGTAGGAACGCTATATG